>JALZOC010000454.1 GCA_030857365.1 Acidobacteriota bacterium | reverse complement strand
CGTCTCGGCGCCGAGGGTGGCCACGACGAGCAGCCCGGCCAACGCCACCACGGGAACCTGTCGGGCTTTCGGACGCCTGTAATCACTCATGCCGGAGTCAAAGCAAATGTGGATCCGCTCTTGACGACGGAAAACACGGGGTTTCGGACGCCGCCCGGCGTGTTGTGCACTCCTGCAGGGACACTCCCTCACAAACGCTGAGTCGCGCCCGATCGCCAGCTCATCTGGACTTGGTTTCCGTGCTTCTTCCACCCGCCGAGCACACAGGTGGTCGCGGACACGTCCGGACTGGGGCACTGCGACGAAGGTGGTAGTCTTTGCCGTGCTCGAAACGCCGATCACGCGTCGGTTGTTGGTCGCGGGCGTTGTCGCCCTGTCGGCCGCCGCATGCGGCACACCCGATTCGCCGCGCCTGGCTCTCGGGGCACCGGCCCCGAACTTCACGCTGCCCGGCATCGACGGTCGTACCCACTCGCTCCGCGACTACTCGGACGCGCGTGTTCTGGCGGTTGTCTTCACCTGCAACACCTGCCCATCGTCGCAACTGTACGAAAGCCGTCTTCGGAAGCTGCACGACGACTACCGCGGCAGAGGGGTGACCGTGGTGGCAATCAACCCCAACACGCCCGGCGCCATCGAGCTGAGCGATCTGGGGTACTCGGATGTCGGCGAGACCCTGGACGACATGAAGCTGCGCGCGGCGCATCGGCGTCTCGAGTATCCGTACCTCTCGGATGGGGAGACGCAGTCGGTGTCGCGGCAGTTCCGTGTCGTCACCACGCCGCACATCTTCGTGTTCGATGAGGCGCGCACGCTGCAGTACGATGGCCGGATAGACGATGATCCGCGCGAGGCATTCGTGAAGTCGCACGATGCGCGGAACGCCATCGACGCGCTGCTCGCCGGCCGTCCGGCGCCGGTCAGGCGGACCCCGGTCACCGGATGCCCGGTGAAGCGTTCGGCGGGACCTGCGGGTCCCGATGCCCACCGGGACAGATCCGAGGCCGAGCCCGTGTCGCTCGAGATGGCCGGCGCGGACGTTCTGACGCGGCTTCGTCAGAACGGGACCGGAAAGCTGCTCCTCATAAATTTCTGGGCCACGTGGTGTGCGCCGTGCGCGACGGAATTTCCCGATCTCGAAGCGACGTACAGGCGATTCAAGGCGCGCAACATGGAATTCGTCACGGTGTCGGTCAACGACCCCGAGGAACGGAGCGCCGTGCTGGAGTTCCTGAAGGCCCATCGCGCGACGCATCGGAATCTCCAGTTCGCAACGGCCGATGTGTATGGACTGCAGGCGGCCTTCGACCCGGAAATGCCTGCCCCCGTGCCCTTCACACTGCTGCTCGCGCCCAATGGCGAGGTGCGCTATCAGGAACTGGGTCAGCTGGACGTGATGACACTCCGCCGGGCGATATTGGCCAGTCTCCCGGACGAACCGCAGCACCCTGGCCTGCAGGCGTACTGGTCCACCACTGACTGATTGATTGATTATTGATTAATGACGAGCGAGGAGACCCATGGACTATCCGGATCGACCCGTCGTTTGCGTCACCAGAGTGCCGACGCGAGGCGCGCGAATACTCGCGAGGTGTCTTGCCATTCTGACGCTCGCGACGCTGTGGATCGGCGCGATGCCCGCACAGGCCCAGGGTCCGGCGTCCGGGCAGAAAAACGACCGCGGCATCCAGGCCAATCTGGAGCACCCGGTGCTCCCCATCGGATCGCCGCTCCCGGACTTCGCGCTGCCAGGCGTCGACGGGAAAACGCACAAGGCCGGAGAGTACGCCGCCGCCAGAGTGCTGGCGGTCGTGTTCGAGAGCAACCACTGTCCGGTGTCGCAGCTCTATGAGAGCCGCATCGAGAAAATTTACGAGGACTATCGCCGGAAGGGCGTGACGCTCGTGGCGATCAACCCGAACAATCCCAAGACGGTCCGCCTGGACGAACTGGGCTACACGGACGTGACCGACTCGCTCCCGGAGATGAAGCTGCGCGCGCGGCTGCGCGGAATCGACTGGCCCTATCTCTACGACGGCGATACCCAGGCAACGTCGATCAGGTTCGGAGCAGTCGCCACGCCGCACATCTTCATCTTCGACGAGGCTCGGAAGCTGCGCTATCAGGGGCGGATCGACGACAACCAGCGCGAAGAACTGGTGAAGTCGCACGACGCGCGCAACGCCATCGACGCGCTGCTCGCCGGCCGCGCGGTCCCGGTCGCGGAAACGAGAGCATTCGGCTGCACGACGAAATGGTTGTCGAAGGCATCAGGCGTCGAGCAGGAATGGGCACGAATCAAGGCGGAACCGGTGACCGTCGACATGGTTGGCGCCGAGGATCTCAAGAAGCTGCGCGCGAACGCAACCGACAAGGTCACCCTCGTATACTTCTGGGGAACCGGGTGCGCCCTTTGTCCCCCCCAGCTTTCCGAGCTGGAGACCACCTACCGCATGTACCGGAAGCGCGCCTTCAGCCTGGTCACAGTCAACACGAACGGCCCCGCCGACGCGCCGGCCGTCCTGGCGGCGCTCGAGAAAGAGTACGCCTCGAGCCCCAACAAGCAGTTCGCCACCGCCGATCGCGCGGGGCTGCAGGCGGCGTGGGGCGAGGCCTGGAACCTCGGAGCGCCGATGACCATGGTGATCGCCCCGGGCGGCCGCGTGCTCTACAGGAAAGAGGGAAAGATCGACATTCTCGAGGTGCGCCGCATCGTGCTCGCCAATCTCCCGGATACCGGGGGGTACGTCGGCTCGAGGGCGTATTGGATCAAGGCGCTGGCCGACAGCCGGAAGCGATAACGTCTATCTCGACGGGCCGGTCGGGGGCGGAGGGCCTGCCAGGCCCGCAGGGCGCAGGATGACATACGTCGGGAGGCCGATCGCCTTGAAGCGCGCCATGGCGCTTTTCGCAGGCTCGACGTCCGGATCCTCGGCCTGGAATTTGATCTTGACGTAGTTCGAGAGCGCCGTCGTCACCGCCGGATCGGCCAGCGTCGTCTTGTCCATCGTCAGGCAGTTCTTGCACCACGTCGCCCAGAAATCGATGAGCACGGGCTTCTGTTCGCGCTCGGCCCGCTCGAGCCCCGCCTGGAGCGAGTTGGTCCATCCCGCGGCGAGCTTCTCCTCGACGCTGCTGCTCACGTCGGCGGCGTTCACCCGCAGATTTGCGAACAACGTGTACGCGAGATAACCGTAATAAACGGCAGTGCCGAGGATCAGCACGCCGAAGACCTGCTTGACGCGCACCATCCACATCCCCGGCTTCGGCAGCGCGGAAAGGCCCGCCCCCGCAAGCGGCCAGGGGATCGCCATGCCGATGCCCAGAATGAACGGGAGCGCCAGGGCCACACGCGTCCCGCCCGCGTACAAGCTGCTCGAGAACAGCACCACCTGAATCACGACGGGCGCTACACACGCACCGGCCAGAAGCGCCGCCACCGCTCCCATCGTGAACGCCACCGTGAAGGATCCTCGCTCGGTGGGCCCGCGCATGCGGCTCGAGAATCGGGAAAAATCGATATTGACGACGTCGAACATGGCCAGCCCCAGCACCACGAACAGCGCCGCGATGCCGGCATTGAACCAGGGAGAGGCGTTGATG
>JALZOC010000453.1 GCA_030857365.1 Acidobacteriota bacterium | reverse complement strand
TGCCTGCGATCCAACCGTCGTCCGCGGAGTATCCGCGACGGGACTCCCGCAGAACCAGTACGCACTTTCCGGCGTGGTGTCGACGGCCAGGGCCGGGGCGTTCAGAATGGCCGCCGCGCTGCACAGCGTATCCCGGCAATCCGACGCGTCGCTGGCGCAGACCGAAAACAGCTGCCCTCCATCATCGTCGCCGATCAGCGGCAGCCTTCCGGCATCGTCCGTGATCGCCCGCAGGTATCCGGCCTGTCGCCGAGCCGCCTCCTCGAACGACGACGCGGCGGGGTCGTTCGCGAGACGCGCGACGAGCGTCGCGAGGAGATAAAAATCGGTGGAGTAGCGATGGTAGTGCGCCGACAATTCGGCGTGGCCGCCGTCGGCGTTCACCTGTCGGTCGATCTCCTGCAGCAAGACGCGGCGGCCCAGCGCGGCCCGCCGGTCGCTGCGGGCCAGCTCCGGCAGAGCGGTGCCCGCAACATAGATGGCGAGAGCTTCGCCCGACAGATGCGTGTTCGGGCTGAAGTACTGCGAGAGATTCTCCTCGATGTGGGTCAGCTGCCGGTCGACGCCGAGAAGGAGGTCGACGATCCAGGGAGGCGCCTGCGCCGTATCCGAGCAGGCTGCAGGCGCGAAAAATTGCAGCGCCCAGATCCAGGACAGGGTGCGAAACCCGAGCTCGAGCATGCTGGCCCAGTTCACACCCTGGAGCGGCGGATTGGCCGCCATCCAGTCTTCGAGCTGCGCCACGAAGGCATCGTAGTACCGGCGATTTCCCGTCAGCTGATACGCGCGCCCGAAGGCGAGCCAGTGCTGATGCCGATTGATCTCCCAGATGATCTTGTGATCGCCGTATTGCGGATCCAGGTATGGTACGAGGGACCAGAACGTGAACGGGGGCTGGCGTTCGTGCACCGGATCCCGGTGCCAGTCGGGGGGAGTCCCGAAGGGAACATCCTGGTACCCGAGAAGGTCGTAGCGACCACGAAGCATCCGCTCAGCCCGTTCCACCGCACTCGCCCGCGCGTCCGGGAACCGGCTCGAGACCGCTGCGGCGAGCCCAGGCAACGTCGCGGGGTTCAGGGGGAAGCGCGACGCGCGGGTCGCGAAATGACGGGCCAGGCTCCGGTGCGCCACGCCCCAGTCACCGTGCCGAAGGGCATGGTGGGCGCCGCTGATGTGACCGTTTTCTGCAGGCGGTGCCAGGGCTGCCGCGAGAGTGTGCCGACGCCACCGCTCCGGACTGACAGCGGCGCGCAATCGGCGGGCGGATTTCCGCAGCTCACATGCGAGCCGAAAGCGCAGTTCCGTCGATCCTGCGTGGCGAAGTCGATCGAGGGATGGCACGTCAGCGTCGCGAAAAATGCGTGGCGTGCATCAGGCCTCGGTCGCCGCGCCGTCCACCGCGCGGAAGGGAACCGAGGCAGCCATCCGCGTGTAGAGATCAACCCACCGCGCGCGCACCGCGGTCCATCGATACTGCTCGCAGCTGGCCCGCGCCGCCGTCGTCAATTTGGCCACCAGTTCACCGTCCGACAGAAGCGTCAGCATCCGGGCTCCCGCGGCCTCGTGATCGTCGCAGTCCACGAGTAGTCCATGGACCCCATCGGTCAGGATGGCGGGCACGCCACCCGCATTCGTACTGACCACGGGGCAGCCGCTGGCAAATGCCTCCAGGACGGAGGCGGGCATGTTGTCGATGTTCGGCGTCTGCAGGTAGATGTCCGCTTCCGCGTAGAAGCGCCAGATGTCCGCCGGAGGGACCCGTCCGGCGAATCGGACGTGTCGCAGATCCAGCCCGGCGGCGAGCTGCCTGAGGCTCTCATCCTGCGAGCCTGCGCCAACCAGCGTAAACGTTGCCTCCGGGTAGCGGTTCTGCACGAGGCGGAAGGCACGCAGGGAGCAGCCCACGTTATAGAGGGGTTCGAAGTTCCGGGTCGAGAGAACATTCGGTCGCAGCGGGTCGCGGACGCGGAAAGCGAATCGCTCCACGTCGACGATGTTCGGAATGATTTCGGCGTCGATCCCATACTCCGCGAACACGTCTTTCAGGAATCGCGAGGGCACGGCATTCCGCTCCACCGCGCGCAGCGTTCGTCGAGCGATAGCAGAGCGCTTCAGGTGATCGGGAGCTTCGCCGCTCCGGTAGTTCATCACGACGGGCCGGCCGAACAGCCGCGCCACACTCACGGCAGGCAATGGCGCCAGCAGAAACGAGAAATAGGACGCGGAGAACACGTGGACGACGTCGGCCCGACGGAGCTCACGCAGGAGCAGCGGGAGGTACGTCAGCTGCGTCACCACGGTGCGGAGATACGTGATCCTGAGGGCGCCCCGGAGCCATGCGGGAGGAACCGGGTTGATGGGCACGAGCCACGCGTGAACGTCCACATCCCCGTCCCAGGCGCGCACGAGCCTCTCCGCCTGCACGGCCTGGCCCCCCAGAATGCCCATTGACGGAGCGACAATCGCGACGTTCAGGCGTCGCGCCGTCTTCCTGTGAGTCGCGGAATCCACGGCCATCCTTCGAGCTTAGCTCTGCAAATAGCGCGCCCCGTGTTCGAACCACGAGTGGGATCCGTGTAACCTTTGCCGCCGTGTGTACGGAACCCGCCGTGCCGCCTGTCCAACCTCCCCCTGTCGGGACCACCGTAAGTCCAACGGTCACGGCGTTTCCGGGAAGCGGCCGATGTGGTCGACTCTTTGCGGCTCCCACGCCATCTAACTGTCCGGCTTACCATCCCGTCTGTTCCCGGAGCTTTTCGCCGAGCCTCTTCATATTATGACGACGACGTATGACCGCTCTCCAGTGAACAATCATCACCCCCTGAAACTCGGAACGTCGGTGCGACGCCAACATCGCCCACTGCAACCTCTCCTGTTGGTTCTCGCGGCGTGCGTCAGCCTCGCAGCGGTTTCTGCATCTGCCCAGACGCTTTCGCCGTCCGATCCGGGTTTCTGGGTGGTCTTGCCGGACGGCGGGCGTGTACCCTATAACCATCCGCTGGCGGCGGATGGTCGACGGCCCGTTCCCACGCCGACCCCGACTGCGCCCGCGCCGTCACCATCAACCACTCTCAGCCCGGGGGATCCCGGGTTCTGGGTTGTGCTTTCAAATGGCGGAAGGGTTCCGTACAACCACCCCGAGGCCGTTGGGTCCGTCGCTGGCCCCAGAACGTCTGGCGGAAGCATCGCACCCGGAGAGCCGCTGCCAGAGCCGGCTTCGGCCTCTGGTGCTCCCAGCCCGGCCCTCATGCCGTCTGACCCCGGCTTCTGGGTCGTGCTGCCGAACGGCGGCATGGTCCCCTACAATCATCCCGAGGCGACCGCGGCCAGGCCTCCCGAGGCGATCGCCCCCGCCGCCCGTCCCGCCCCTCGCCGCCCCAGCGCCCAGCCGGCCCCCGCGCCGGAGCCCGTGCCCAGCGTAAATGGCATCGGACTGCGCGTCCTGCACTGGAACCTGCATCACGGCGTCGGCACTGACGGCAGGTACGACATCAATCGGATCGCGTCCTGGATGGCCAGGATGGCGCCAGACGTCATCACGCTCAACGAAGTCGAGAAGCATACGTGGTGGGGGAGGGAAAATCAGCCAGCCCGCTACGAGACC
>JALZOC010000452.1 GCA_030857365.1 Acidobacteriota bacterium | reverse complement strand
ACGCGCGGGCAGCGACCAGTCAATCGCGCCCTCCGACTTCAGCACCTTCGGAGCATACGTCGCCTGCGCCTCGTCCTGCGGCGTCTCGGTGGCGGCGCCGCCGGCGAGCCGTTCGACCACCTCGAGGAGGAGGGCCGCACCGCGCTGCGCAAGGTCCCCTTCGACCTCCGGGCTCGTGGCGTCCGGATCGATCGGGACCGTGACCCGCGCGAGCATCGGCCCGGCATCGAGCTCGCGGACGACCCGCATGATGGTCACTCCGGTGACGGTCTCGCCCGCGATCACCGCGCGATGCACGGGCGCCGCGCCCCTGTAAGCCGGAAGCAGCGATGCGTGAACGTTGATCATGCCGAGCCGTGGCATCGCCAGAAGCGCATCCGGCAGAATGCGGCCGTACGCCGCCACGACGCCGAGGTCGGCCCGCAGTTCCGCCATGGACGAAAGAAACGCCTCGTCGCGAAGCTTCAGCGGCTGGAAGACGGGGACGCCGCAGAGGACGGCCAGCTCCTTCGTGGGAGTAGCAGCCATCCGGTGCCCACGCCCGCGGGGGCGATCTGGCTGTGACACCAGCGCCACGACCGAATGCCGGGAGTTGAGCAGCGCGGCAAGCGTCGGCACCGCGAAGGCGGGCGTTCCGAAATACACCACGCGCAGTGGAGGGGTGCTGGCCTCCGACCCCATCACCACCGGCCCGCGCGTTTCAGCCGGCGGATCTTCCGTGCGATGAGATCCCTCTTGATGCCCCGCAGGCGATCGACGAATACCAGGCCGTCCAGATGATCCATCTCGTGCTGGAACGCTCGCGCGAGCAGATCGTGCCCTTCGTGCGTGAACTCGGTGCCGTTCCTGTCCAGACCCCGGACCACCGCGCGCGAAGGGCGGAGCACGGTGGCGTTGAATCCGGGAACGCTCAAGCAGCCCTCCTCTTCGAGCTGGATGCCGCCGCGCTCGAGGAACACGGGGTTGATCAGCACGAGGAGGTCCGCGGGATTCTTTCCGACCGAGACGTCCACGACGAACACGCGCAGCGGCACGCCTATCTGTGTCGCCGCCAGGCCGATCCCCGGCGCGGCATGCATGGTCTCGATCATGTCGTCGACGAGCCGGCGCACCTCGTCGTCCACGGCGGCAACGGAGAGGGCGGGCCTGTGGAGCGGTTGCTCGCCGTATCGAAGAATGGGCCGAAGCAAGGCTGAAGTTCGAAGGCTGAAGGCTGAAGTTCCTTCAGACTTCAGCCTTTCTTGTGAACTGCTCCCGGATGGTCGTGTGCCAGGTTCCCATTGCGCGCTCGAGCTCCTTGACCGAGTCCCCGCCGAACTTTTCCGTCAGAGCATCTGCCAGGATCAGTGCGACCATCGCTTCGCCCACCACGGCGGCTGCCGGCACGGCACAGACATCGCTGCGCTCGATCGCTGCCGAGGCCTCGTCCATGGTCGTGAGATCGACGGATCTGAGGGGTTTCATCAAGGTGGAAATCGGCTTCATCCATGCGGAGACGCGCAGATCCTCCCCGTTGGTCACGCCTCCTTCGAGGCCGCCCGCATTGTTGGTGGGGCGCGATACGCCGGTCGCGCGCCCGCCGCCTGGCGCCGGCACGATTTCGTCGTGCACCCGGGATCCGGGGCGGGCGGCAGCTTCCGGGCCCAGGCCGACGCCGACAGCCTTGATCGCCGGAATCGACATCAGCGCCTGCGCCAGACGGCCGTCCAGCTTGCGATCCCACTGCACGTAACTGCCCAGGCCGACCGGCAGGCCGGAGACGATGACCTCGAAGGCGCCCCCCTTCGTGTCGCCGGCGTCGCGCGCACGATCGATCTCCTCGATCATGTGGCGCTCGACATCCTCGTCCACACACCGCAGTGGAGCGTCGGGGGCGAGGGCGGCCGCCTGTTCGAACGTGACGGTCGTCCCCTCCGGCAACCGCGCAGCCCCGACGAGGAACACATGGCTCGTGATCCGGATGCCCGCGCACAGCAGCAGCTGGCGGGCGACGGCGCCGGCCGCGACGCGGGCCGCGGTCTCTCGCGCGCTCGCGCGCTCGAGGATGTCCCGGACGTCGGAACGCCCGTACTTGGCGACCCCCGCCAGGTCCGCATGCCCCGGTCGTGGCTTCGTGACTGGCGCCCGCCGCGCACCGCCACCCTCGGCCGGGCCTTCGGTGGTGGTCCGCATCGTGTACTGCCAGTTGACCCAGTCGCGGTTCTCGATCGACATGGCGATCGGGCCGCCAATCGTCTCTCCCGCGCGGACGCCCGAGAGGATGTCTGCGCGGTCGGATTCAATCGCCATGCGGCGCCCGCGACCGTAGCCCCCCTGACGCCGGCGAAGGTCCGCGGTGATGGCGTCGATATCGATGGTCAGCCCGGCGGGAATGCCTTCCAGGATCACGACGAGCGCGCGGCCGTGAGATTCGCCCGCGGTGAGAAAACGCACCATTCTCGTGAAATTGTATACGAAGTTTCTGCACCACCTGAATGGCTGGCGGCCCGTTTGTGGCGCGAACGGGCGCGTTCTCCGCGGGCGATCGTCTTGCAGCGCGGATTCGTCATGCCGCCGCAGCTGTTCGCCGATCGTTTCCTTGCGTCGGGGCCGTGCTGGGTGGACCTGGCCAGTGGCGCACCGGTCCGCCTCCGCCTCACGACTGCCGGAAAGACGACGGAGCAGATGGAGTGGAACCGGTGGTGTGCGGTACTCGCGAACCTGCGGCATCCGCTGATCAATCCGCTGCTGGACTATGGAACCGCCGGCACACATCAGACCTTCGAGGCTTATGCGGCGAACGGGTGCGTGCGCGCGGGGGGCGGCTCGGCGGCGTCGCTGCTCGAGCATGCCGTCCGGTTCCTGACCTCACACCACGTGGCTCTCGCGCCTCCGCTTGCCGACTACGTGCTTCGCGGCGTCACGGCGGGACCGTCGACCCGTGGGCGCCCGTTCGGCGTTGCGCTGCAGCCCCGGCAGGTCTTCGATGCCATTCAGGAAGCGCTCGACACGGCGCATCCCGCCGGTGCGGCTGCCGTCGTGATTGCCGGGGAACCGCGTTCCGGGCTGCGCACGCTCCGCCTGGCGGCGGCGCGCACGGCCCGGCTGCAGGGCTATGTGCCCGTGGCTCCCTCGGTGCTGCGCCGGCACCCATGCTTGCCTCGGGGCTGCTCGACCGGCACGTATGCCTCATCACCGGCGAGGAGCCGGACGATCAGCAGGCCGCCACGGAGCTCCTTGCCCGTCTCGGAACGGCAAGCCCGCGGCGGCACCTTCTTTTTTCGTTCGGACGCCCGCGGCCCGGCGGGCCTGCGGTGCGGGTGGAGGGGATGGGTATCGTGGCACTCACGCGGATGGTCTACATCGATCCGGAGCAGGGCCCTGCGCCGGAGGAGCTCTTTCGCGCGGCGCGCGGCTCCGGGGGGCGGCCCGGGGAGTTCCTCGCGCGGCTCGGGGCGTGCGAACAGGCGTCGCACTCCTGGTCCGACCCGCTGGCGGTTCATGAAACGACGCAGCCGTACGTGGTGGAGTCCGAGGCGCCGCCGCCGTGTCGCGTCCCGCGGGAGAAGGCCTGCGCACGCGGGGTCCTGCACCGGGCGCCGGATCGCGGTGACGCCCTCGAGAGGGCGGGAC
>JALZOC010000451.1 GCA_030857365.1 Acidobacteriota bacterium | reverse complement strand
CGAGGTGATGATCACGACCGGCTTCATCCGCGACTGCATCATCGACAAGGACCGCACCGCGCAGATTCACGGCGCGATCGCATCCGGCACGTCGCAGTACGGGATGCAGACCTTCGACCAGTCGATCTTCGCGCTCTACCAGCAGGGCTTCGTGACGCTGGAGGAAGCGCTCCGCTGGGCCTCCAACGTCGACGAGTTCAAGCTCAAGGTGCAGGGGATCTCGACCACGTCCGACATGGCGCTCGACGAGATGGCGGGGATGCCGGGCAGCGGCAGCCTCGATATCACCCGATTTGGCGGGTGAACGCCGCCCGTCCGAGTTAGCGGGAGCCTCTGCCGGAGTCCCCACCGAACCGCGAACCCGGAACCCGGAACCCGGAACCCGGAACCCCGAACCTGGAACCTGGAACCCGGAACCCGGAACCCGGAACCTGAAATCATGTCTGCCTCTTCAGATGGCCTCCGGCTTCTCGCCCGCCGCGAGCTCTCCGTCTCGCAGCTGCGCGCCAGGCTGCTGGATCGTGAGCACCCGGCCGGGGAGGTCGACGCCGCAATCGCGCACCTGCTCGAAACCCGCGCGCTGGATGATGGCCGCGTCGCGCGGGCCTTTGCCCGGACCGCCGCCAAGGTGAAGGGGCGGGGACGGCTGCGCGTCCTGCGCGAGCTTGGTGCGATGGGGATCGCCAGGGACGTGGCGGGGGAAGCGCTCGCGGAAGTCTTCGGCGACCTCGACGAGCGCGCCCTCCTCGCCCAGGCGTTGCAGAAGAAACTGCGCGGCCGCCCGCGCGTCGCCAGTCCCGCCGAAAACGCCCGTCTCTACCAGTACCTGATGCGCCAGGGCTTCAGTCCCGCGGGAATCGTCGCCGCCCTGCGCCAGATCGGGCGCAGGCAGGACGAGATGTAACTCACGGTTTCCAGCTTCCAGCTTCCAGCTACCAGCTGTAGTACGTAGCGCGGAGCGTCAGGTGCGCGACGGATCGGACGCGGAGCAGGCTCCGCTCTACTGACGCGACGCTGCTCTACCAGTATTTCCAGTCACCGGTGAGGACGACGTAGATGCCCAGCGCGGCGTTCGTCGTCGCGTGAGCCACCACGGCTGCGAACAGGCTGCGTGTGCGCTTGAGCAGCAGGGCGTACGCACAACTCGCGACCACGGCCACGAGCCATTCGGGGTGGCTCACCGCCGAGAGCGCCGCGACGATCCAGAACGCGCTCCAGGAAAACGTCCCCATCGGCACAGTCGCGAAATTGGACGTCGTGAGGTATCGAAGCAGGAACGACCGCATGAACAGGTCCTCCATCACCGGAACCATCAGGACCAGTCCGTAGAAACGAACGCCCAGGAACACGGCGGCCCATGACCCGGGAAGCGCAGAGAACGGATCGAACCCCGTGCGCTCCCCGATGTGGGGGTACGGCACCCACGTGTCGATCCCGACCCACGCGACGAACACGAGAAGGCCCAGTACGACCGACTGCGGGAGCACCGCCACCGACGGCGTGATATCACGTCGGGCCGTGCCGGCCGCCACCAGCGCTATCGTCACCGCGCAAACCTTGACGAAGTAAACGACGGGGTACAGATGTGCGGGGACGTACCCCTCGAGCATCGTCAGCAGGCCGAAGAGGACAAACGGTCCTCCGTAGGTCCACCACCCCTCGGCTTCAGAGCTCACGCCCGTAATCCTAATTCACCGCTTACAATACCCGGATGCTTTCCCGCGAGATCCGGTCCAGTTTCCTGGAGTACTTCCAGCGAAACGGCCACACGATCGTTCCGAGCTCGTCGCTCGTGCCGCACGAGGACCCCACGCTTCTGTTCACGAACGCCGGGATGAACCAGTTCAAGGACGCGTTCCTTGGCAGGGAGCGCCGGCCGTACACGCGGGCGACAACCTCGCAGAAGTGCATGCGCGTGAGCGGGAAGCACAACGATCTCGACAACGTCGGTCCATCGCTGCGCCATCACACCTTCTTCGAGATGCTCGGCAACTTCTCGTTCGGTGACTACTTCAAGCAGCAGGCGGTGCCCTTCGCATGGGAGCTCCTGACCTCGGTATGGCACCTGCCGCCGGATCGCCTCTACCCCACCATCTTCAAGGGGGAAGGGGGCATTCCGCGCGACGACGAGGCGCATGGGATCTGGACGAAGCTGGTGCCGTCCGAGCGAATCACGGAGCTCGGGTTGGCGGAGAACTTCTGGTCGATGGGGGACACCGGGCCCTGCGGGCGATGCTCGGAGATCCACTATTTCCGCGGCTCTCACCTGCAGTGCGACGAAGAGCGCCAGGGGCGCTCGTGCCGCGGCGTGGACTGCAGCTGCGATCGGTTCGTCGAGATCTGGAACAACGTCTTCATGGAGTTCGAGCGCCAGGCCGACGGCGTGCTGAACCCGTTGGCGGCGCCGTCGATCGACACCGGGATGGGCCTCGAGCGGATCAGTGCGGTCATCCAGGGGACTCTGTCGAACTACGACACCGACCTGTTCACGCCCATTCTGTCGGCGATTGGCGAACGCACAGGGACGGTCTACAGGTCATCGCCGGACGATCCATCAGACGTGTCCATGCGCGTCATTGCCGATCACCTGCGCGCGATGACGTTCCTCATTGCGGACGGCGTCGTCCCCTCGAACGAGTGGCGCGGGTACGTGCTGCGCAAAATCATGCGTCGTGCGATGCGGCATGGAAAGAAGCTCGGCTTCAGGGAGCCGGTGCTCCATCAGCTCGTCGACGTGGTGGTCCGCGAGATGGGGGGCGCCTACCCGGAGTTGCCGGCGAATCGCGATGCCATCGTACTCGTCGTCCGCAGTGAAGAGGACCGCTTCGATGCGGTGCTCACCGCGGGGCTGCCGCGCCTCGAGGAGGCCCTCGATCGCGCGGCGGCAGCGGGCACGCCGATGCCGGGCGAAGAAGCCTTCCGGCTGTACGACTCGCTTGGGGTGCCATTCGACTTCATGGAGGATCTCGCCGGCCAGCGGAATATCGCGATCGACAGGGAGGGCTACGAGCGGGCCATGGAGGGTCAGCGGGTCAAGGCCCGCGCGGGCAGCAGTTTCGCGAAGGACGCCGAGAAGTCGCTCGCGCTCTCGATGCCATCCGACCTCGAGCGGACACTCGAGGAGACCGGCGATCGCTTCGAGGGTTACGAGGAGACGCACCTCGCCGGCATTCCCGTACTGGCGCTGTTCGATCCGGGGGGAAAGGCCCTCGACGAAATGCCCGCCGGGTCCACGGGCTACGTCGCCATCGGCCGGACGCCGTTCTACGTCGAAGCCGGAGGACAGGTGTCGGACACCGGCCGGATCGTCGGCGCGAACGGCGCAGAGGCTGTTGTCGAACGGATCGTGCGGCAGGGTTCGAATCGCCCTCGTCTCCACCTGATCCGGCTCGAAGGCGGTTCGCTGCGGCGCGGCCAGGTCGTCACCGCGGAAGTGAGCCAAGGAGCACGTGATGCCACCAGGCGCAATCACACCGCGACGCATCTGCTGCATGCGGCGCTCCGGGCGGTGCTCGGGCCGCACGTGAAGCAGGCGGGGTCCCTCGTATCCCCGGACCGGCTGCGATTCGATTTCGTGCACTTCGCCGCCATCCCGCGCGACCAGCTCGACGCGGTG
>JALZOC010000450.1 GCA_030857365.1 Acidobacteriota bacterium | reverse complement strand
GTAGCGGATCGAACCGGGCGGCAGGTGTCTTTCGAGCGCCTCGACGAGCTCGCCCATCCCGCCGGCAAGCGATCTGAAAAGCCCGGCCGGTGCCCGCTCGGACGGATCCCTGCGGAACGTCCGCAGGATGCTGCCGGTCCGCGCCTCCGCCTCGACGAGCCGCGGGAAGAGCGAGTGCATCGACAGCGCGTCGATGTCGCCCGCGTGAATGCCTCCCAGGAGAGGTTCCGCGACGAGTCCGACGGTCTCCTGGCCGAATCGCCGCCGGAAAAACGATCCCACCGACTCGTCGCCGCCGGCCCGCCTGGGTACGACGGCCTCCAGTCCGAGGCGTGCGCGCCCGGCGGGGGACAGCAGATCGTAGCCGGCAATCCCCGCGAGGGTGATCGGAATCCCGAGAACAGAGGGGGAGGGCAGGCGATACAGACGTCCGCGCTTGAGCACGAAGGCGGTGCGCGGCGGCGTCGTCGGGATCAACCGGGACGTGAGCCCGAGCGCCTCACACAGCTCGAGCGCCGCTGGTTTCTGCGCGAGCACCGAATCCGGACCCGCCTCGATCGTGAATCCGTCGACGTGCTCAGTCTGGATCAGGCCTCCGGCGCGCGGCGACGCTTCGAGAACTCGAAAAGGAACGCCGCGGGTCGCGAGTTCGAACGCGGCGGAGAGCCCGGTGATGCCCGCACCGACGATGATGACCATCAGGGGGAGCGCTGCGGGTCACTGCCTGACGCAGCTCAGCTCGTGTACGTGGCGCGCCAGGGCCTGGACGGTCTCGAGCGAAGTATTGGGCAGCACGCCGTGCCCGAGATTGAAGATGTGCCCGGGTCGCCCGCCCGCACGCCGCAGGATCTCCGCCGCCGCCGCAAACAGCCGATCCCGCGGCCCGAGCAGCAGCGCGGGATCGAGGTTCCCCTGAATCGCGCGGTCGTGCCCGACGACGGCCCAGGACTCGTCGATGTGCTGCCGCCAGTCCACGCCGATCACGTCCGCGCCGTTTTCCGCGATATCGCCGAGGATCGCGGCCGTGCCGACCCCGAAATGGACGAGCGGCACGCCGGTCGCCTTGAGCGCGGAGAAGATGCGCGACGTGTGCGGCAGGGCGAATTCCCGGTAGTCCGAGCGCCCGAGCGCGCCTGCCCACGAGTCGAAGATTTGCAGGGCCTGGACTCCGGCCTCCACCTGCGCGGTGAGGTAATCGGCCATGAGATCCGCAAAGCGCCCGCACAGCCGGTGCCATGCCTGGGGCTGCGCATACATGAACGCCTTCGTCCGCGCATACGTCGTCGAGGGCCCTCCCTCGATCGCGTAGGCCGCCATGGTGAACGGCGCCCCCCCAAAGCCGATGAGCGGCACGCGCCCCTCCAGCTCGACGCGGAGCAGGCGGATAGTCTCGAGCACGTGGCCGAGCGCCTCGCGAGGATCGAACCGGCGGAGCCGCTCGACGTCGTCCGCGTGCCGGATGGGGTTCTCGACCGCGGGTCCCTCGCCTTTGACGAAGTCGAACTTCAACCCCATCGGCGTGAACGGCACCAGCAGATCCGAGAAGAGGATCGCGGCATCGACGTCGATCACCTCGACCGGCTGGAGCGTTACGGCGACCGCGAGCTCCGGATTCGCGCAGATCTCGAGCAACGTGTACCGTTGCCGCAGCGAGCGGTAGTCGGACATGTAGCGGCCGGCCTGGCGCATGAACCAGACGGGGGTCGCATCCACCGGCTCGCGCCGGCACGCGCGGAGAAATCGATCGTTCACGCAGAGACCAGGGTCTTGGCCAGCGCGATGAGATCCTCGAGCCAGAGGGGTTTGAACCTGATGGAGGCACCGAGCGACTTGAGCTCGAGCTGGATGGCCTCCGGGAGGAAGTAGTCGCCGGTGACGATAGCGACCGGCACATCGACAAGGTGCGGCTTCGAACGGACGAGCCGGAGAAACTGAAGACCGTTGGTGATCGGCATCCGCATGTCCAGGATGATGGCCTGCGGCTTGACCGAATCCGCCAGCTCGATCCCGGCCTCCGCGGAGAGGGCGGTTGCGACGGTAAATCCTTCCAGTTTGAGCATCCGCGCGAACGTATCCGCCACGGATCTGTCATCGTCCACGATGAGAATCGTTCTCGTCGTCGGATCTACCGGAAGGGTTTCGGCCGCAGCGATCACCGCATCATTCTGAGGGCAAAAGACATGTTCGTCAAGGTCAGGCTCGGGGGCGGTCCGGGAGGGGTATACAAGCAGACGGCAAACCGGCTACAATTTCCGGTTATCTTTAGGTCCGTTTCGAAAGTTTCCCCGGGCGGGAGGTTGTGTGAGCCCCATTCTGGTGCGGCCCGTGCGCGAGCAGCTCGAGCACGATCGGGTGATTCGGCTGTTGTCTGTGCGATTGAAGCGCCGCCACGACGTGGTCACGAACATCGGGGAGGATCAGACGGTCCCGGTGAAGATCGGCCAGGTCCAGATTTTTCCCGACCTCGTGCTCACCTCGGCGGACCGGGGCCACAAGCTGCTCGGCACCGTTGAGGTGGAGACTGCTGAATCGGTCAACCACCTCGAAGCCATGGCTCAGTGGGCGCATCTGGGGCGAGCGCGGGCCCCTTTCCACCTCTATGTTCCCGCCGGGTCGGTCGATATCGCGAAGCGGCTTGCAGCGGAGAATGGCGTCAACGTCGCGGAGATCTGGAGCTTCCACACGATTGGGGACCAGACGCGCTTCACGCTCGTGCATCGTGCTCCGGTCCCGCAGCCCAGGCGTGCGCCGGCGAATGCCCGCCCGGTGAGGCCGGCCAGAGCCCGGACCGCGCCAGCCCGGCGGGACGCGAAGCCGACAGCCAGGAAGGCCGCCGCGCGGCCGGGCAGGAGCAAGCCCGTCGCCAGCAAGACCGCCGCGCGCGTTCAGAAAAGGAAATAGGCTCTGCCATATCTCAGGTTCAGCCGGGACAAGCTCGGCTACGAGAGCACGTACGTCCTGCATACGGATCGACGGCATGGGAAGCCGCACTCGCGAATCCTCTACTGGTTCCGCACGCCGCCCGGCGTGCGCGTCGGACGGGCGCCACTCGACGAGGATGCGATACGCCTGATCGAGGAGTCGAATCCGGGAGTCGAGTTCGATTGGACGCGCATTCTGAAGGGACAGGACGGACCGGCTGAGCCCCGCCCCCCCGTACAGCACGAGCGGCGCGCCCGCCCGCGGCCACCCAGCGTCTGGCCGGCATCGGCCGCGCCGGGATCCGGCCAGCGATCCTCTCTCCCGAGGTCGGTCCCGACCCCCGCTCGCGTCGAGCCGGCGGAGCGGGCCACTGATCCCGCCGCCCTGGCCGCCGAGCAAGTGCAGACGGAACCAATCGAGCTGATCGATCTGGAGTCCGCGGCGCAGCCCCGGGCATCCAGCTCCGCACCAAGCGCGGCGTCGACCCGGCTGGGATCCGAAGGGCTGGCCCGGTTGCGGGCGCGGCACGCCGAGGTGCTCGCCCGAATTTCCGAGAAGGCCGCCGACCCGGCTCAGCGGGAACAGCTGAAAGCGGCCGCCGAACGTCTTAATCCAGACACCTGGGTCACCGAGGCCGAAGTCGCTGCGGGGCTCGAGTCGTATGAGGCGGTATTCGAGTCGGTTCGCGGTGTCAT
>JALZOC010000449.1 GCA_030857365.1 Acidobacteriota bacterium | reverse complement strand
CGGCACGCCCGAGCGGGAGCGCAGCGTGAAGCAGCTCATCGGCCGCGTGGTCGACACGATCACCGGGTGGGCGATCAAGCAGAAGTACTTCGCGAGCGAAGACGATCTCCAGGCCTTCAGCGACGATCTCAAGCATCTGCTCGTGTATCAGAAGGCGGCGTTCAACAGCCCCGTCTGGTTCAACGTCGGCTTCGAGAAAGCGCCGCAGTGCTCCGCCTGCTTCATCAACGCGGTGCAGGACACGATGGAGTCGATTCTGGGCCTGGCGAAGACCGAGGGCATGCTCTTCAAGTTCGGATCCGGCACCGGGTCGAACCTGTCGGCGATCCGTTCCTCGCACGAGCTGCTGGCCGGCGGGGGCACGGCGTCGGGCCCCGTGTCGTTCATGAAGGGCTTCGACGCGTTCGCAGGCGTCATCAAGTCGGGCGGCAAGACGCGACGCGCGGCCAAGATGGTCATCCTCAACGCGGACCATCCCGACATCGAGGAGTTCATCAACTGCAAGGTCGAGGAGGAGAAGAAGGCCTGGGCCCTCATCGACGCGGGCTACGACGGCTCCTTCACCGGACCGGCCTACTCGTCCGTGTTCTTCCAGAATTCGAACAACAGCGTGCGCGTCACCGACGAGTTCATGCGCGCGGTGATGGACGACGGGGAGTGGACGACGAAGGCGGTGCGTGACGGCGCGCCGATGCGGACCTACAAGGCGCGAGACCTCATGCGCCAGATCGCCGAAGCGACGCACATCTGCGGCGACCCCGGCATGCAGTTCGACACGACCGTCAACGACTGGCACACGTGCCCGAACACGGCCCGGATCAACGCGAGCAACCCCTGCTCCGAGTACATGTTCCTGGACGACACGGCCTGCAATCTGTCGTCGATCAATCTGATGAAGTTCCTGCGTGAGGACGGGGAGATCGATTCGGTGTCCTTCGAAGCGGCGTGCCGCACGATGATCACCGCGCAGGAGATCCTCGTCGACAACTCGAGCTATCCGACGCCGGCGATTGCGAAGAACAGCCACGAGTTCCGGCCGCTCGGCCTGGGCTACGCGAACCTGGGGGCGCTGCTCATGTCGCGCGGCCTGCCGTACGACGGCGATTCGGGGCGCGATTATGCGGCGGCGATCACCGCGCTGATGCACGGCGCGGCGTTCGCGCAGTCGGCGAAGATTGCGCGCGACCATGGCGGGCCCTTCGCCGGGTACGAGAAGAACACGGAGCCGTTCATCCGGGTGATGCGGAAGCATCGCGCCGCGCTCAAGGACATCGACCGGACGCACCTCCCGTCCGACCTGTTCCAGGCGGCACGGGCGGTGTGGGACGAGGCCATCGAGCTCGGCGAGCAGCACGGGTTCCGCAACGCGCAGGCGACGGTGCTGGCGCCGACGGGCACCATCGGCTTCATGATGGACTGCGACACCACCGGCGTGGAGCCGGACATCGCGCTCGTCAAGTACAAGAAGCTCGTCGGCGGCGGGCTGATGAAGATCGTGAACCAGACCGTGCCGATGGCGCTGACGAAGCTCGGCTACAACGCCACGCAGATCAAGGAGATCATCGAGTACATCGACGAGAACGAGACCATCGAGGGCGCCCCGCACGTGAAGGAGCACCACCTCGCGGTGTTCGACTGCGCCTTCAAGCCCGCGCGCGGCGTGCGATCGATCCACTATATGGGGCACGTCCGCATGATGGGCGCGGTGCAGCCGTTCCTGTCGGGTGCGATCTCCAAGACCGTGAACGTCCCGAAGGACGCCACCGTCGAGGAGATCCAGCAGGCGTACATCGACTCGTGGCGCATTGGCGCCAAGGCCGTTTCCATCTACCGGGACGGCAGCAAGCGGACGCAGCCGCTGAACACGGCGCGCGACAAGGAGAAGGTCGCGGAGGTCCCCGCCGCCACGCCGCTCAAGGCGCGCCGGAAGCTGCCGGACGAGCGCCACGCGCTGACGCACAAGTTCGATATCGCGGGCCACGAGGGCTACATCACCGTCGGGCTCTTCGAGGACGGCACCCCGGGCGAGATCTTCCTCGTCATGGCGAAGGAAGGCTCGACAATCTCCGGCTTCGCGGACGCCTTCGCGCAGGCCATCAGCTACGCGCTGCAGTACGGCGTGCCGCTACAGGATCTCGTCGACAAGTTCAGCCACGTCCGCTTCGAGCCATCGGGGATGACGAAGAATCCCGACGTCCGCTTCGCGAAGTCGATCGTCGACTACATCTTCCGGTGGATGGCGGCGAAGTTCCTGTCGGCCGACGCGCAGTTCCGCGCGGGGGTGAATAACCGCGAGGAGCTGACCACGACCCCCGAGCAGCTGCCGCTCGACGTGGCCGCTGCCGCGGGCGCATCGCCCACCGGCGCGCTCTCGTCACGGACGATGTCGTCGTTTGCCGCAATCCAGAACCAGGAGGATGCGCCGCCCTGTTCGACCTGCGGGTCGATCATGGTGCGCTCGGGCTCCTGCTACAAGTGCGCGAACTGCGGCACCACGTCCGGGTGCGCGTAACTCGGGACTCGGGGCTCGGATTCGGGACTCGGGCAAGTAGCGCGGAGCTTCAGCTCCGCGGGAATTGCGGAGAGGGTTCGAATCCCACCCTCTCCGCCATCTCTAAGTGAAATCCCTTCAACAAGAAAGCTCATTCAACGCGGCGCAGTCTGCGCCTGACCCAGACCAGCTCCTACGAGAAGCTGACCGGCTCGCTTGGCTCCGCGCCTGGACAGCCGCCGAGCCGCACTTCCTCCAGGCGCAGAAGCTCTTTGTCGCCCGTGGCAATCATCGCGCGGCAGCCTGCCGAGAAACGCGCTGTAGCGCCCCTCGGCTTCGAGAAGCCCCTCGGGATAGCGGCGGTCGAGCTCGAGCATCCGCCGGCAGATGTTCTCGAGAAAATAGCGGTCGTGGCTGACGACCATGAACGCCTTCGGCTCGCTCCGGAGCAGCCCTTCGAGCAGAGAATCCCCTCGACGTCGAGATGATTCGTCGGCTCGTCCATCAGCAGGACGTCCGGATCGCGGGCGAGCCCGGTTGCGATGGCGAGTCGCTTCCGCCATCCGCCCGAGAGGACTTCGCTGCGGACCGTACGGTCCAGAAAGCCGCTCCGCCCGAGGGCGACTGCGGCGCGTGACTCCTTCTCGTGATGATCGAGCGTCGTGTCAGAAGCCAGCGCGTCGATTGGAAGCTGTTCATGTTGGGCGCCTCCGCCGCCCATCGCCTGAAGGTCGAAGTTTTCGAGGATGTTGAGCGCCTGCAGCATCGCAGGTCCCTGCGTCCACGGCTGGAGCTTGTAGAGGTCGATGCCCTTGTAGTTCGTCTGCGTCGGCTCCTCGACCTTCACCTTCCAGTTCGCGAGGTCTTCTCTGGTGAAGAGCCCCCCCTGCTCGCGGACGCTGCGGACGATCTCCTCCGCGATGTCGCCCTTGTAAAACCGGTCGTATGCCGCGTAGATCGCTTCCTTCCTCGACTTCCCAGCGCGGAGAGCGTCGGCCTCGGCTTCAACCGAGCTTCCTGAGAGTGGCGGCAAGATCCGGCTGGCGGAAGATCGAGCCCGGCTCGGGTCCCTCACGATCGGCATTCCCGATCGCTTCCACGGGACGGTCCTGAATCGGAGTCGGCCC
>JALZOC010000448.1 GCA_030857365.1 Acidobacteriota bacterium | reverse complement strand
AGCGTGGGGGGGTCTTCTGCCGCGGGTGGCGCGTCGACACCCGGGCCCTGAGGAGCGGCTGTGTATTCGAGCTTGCGCTGAGAGCCGATGAAGACTGTCGGGTCGTCCGTCGGCTCTCCGGGGTAGGGGCGGGCCTCCTCGCTTCCCCACCGCTCCAGGTACTGAGCATGGAACCCGTCGCAGACGTTCCGGAGCGCGCATCCGGCGCAGGGCGGCGGCTTCCGGTACTGGTGCCGTTCGGCCTGGTGCCGGGACGCGTCTCGGTACCACTTCTCCGGCGGTGGTGCGGGGTGCCCTTCGCCATACCAGCTGTTGTAGTCCCACTCGTGGGTGTCGAACGGGAGCTGGTGCCCGGTGTAGACGTGCGGTTCCCGGCCGGGGAGCTGGCAGATCGGGAGATAGCGGACGTTGGCCTCGATGCCCAGAGCGGTGCAGCGGTCGATGGCCGTCGCGAGGTGCGGCGCGACCTCGCTGTGCCGGAGCTGGAAGGGGATGCTCGGGGCGTCTGTCCACTCGAAGTAGGGGTTGTACGTCAGGAAGTTGACGACCCGCGCCCCCTTCTCCCCCGCCAGGTCGGCTATGGCCGGGAGTTGCTCGACGTTGTCCCGGATCATGGTGACGTTAAATCGGAATGGGACGCCGGCCGCACTGAGATTGTCCAGAGCGCGGACTTGCTTGGCGAAGTTGTCCCTGCCTCGCCGGTGCACGGCCGCGAGGGTCTCGCCGATGCCCTGTACCGACACCAGGAAATCGTGAACGCCGGCGGCGGCGTACTTGTCGACCAGGTCCGTGTCGGCCAAGCGCATCCCGTGCGTGATGACGGTAGGCCGCAGCCCGATCGCGGCTGCGTGCCGGACGATGTCCAAGACGTGCGGGTATAGCGTCGGCTCGCCTCCCATGAGGTCAACGTGCTCGTTGGCGTAGTCCCGCCTGAAGGCGTCGAGGCGGGCGAACGCCTCCGCAGGCGGGATCCAGCCCTTTTCGTCGGCGGGGACGAGCTCGTCATAGCAAAACTTGCAGCGGACGTCGCACTGCAGACCGAGCCACAAGACGCCGCGCCGGGTGAGGCGCCGTTGCGTGGTCCAGGCGGTGCCGGTCATGTCTGCTCCGAACTCACAGGTAGGGCTGGCGAAATGTTGCTGCGCCTTGAATGGTGCCGCACAGGACGCCGGCGGCTTCCAAGAGTTGAAGCGTGCTGCGGGACGCGGGTCCGGGATCAGCCCGGGCGAGCGCGGCCGCGGCGGCTGGGATGCCCGCGAGCGCTTGGGCGGCGCGGCGAAACGGGTAGCCGTCGAACACTGCCCGCCGGCCGGACAGGTGCTTGTACTTCGCGTAGAGCAGTACCTGGTAGACGGCGTAGTGGCGGAACCGATGGAAATGCGCCGCGACGGACGCGCGGTCCTCGTGTGAGACGACCGCTGCTGGCGCAACGACGACGAGGCCGCCATTGAGGCCGACGCGGTAGCACGCATCGACGTCGTTGCCGGACTTGAGGTCTTCGTCGAAGCCGCCGGCGGCGCGCAGCAGCGCGGTGACGAACCCGGCATTGGCACCGGCGACGTACGGCAGCGGCATGGCGGGCAGGTAGCTGAGCTTGCGCTGGCCGTCGACGACGGTGATGGCGTGGCGCTGCGCCCACGTTCGCGGCGGCGCCTTGTCGATGGCGCCGCCCGCGGCAGCAGCGCCTGATTCGGCGAGGCAGGCGGTCAGGCGCTCGATCCAATCCGGCGCGGGCACGCAGTCCGCGTCGGTGAGCAGTAGATAGGTGCCGCGGGCGGTCCGCAGTCCGGCGTTGCGGGCCCGAGCGGAATTCGCGGTGGGCAGGAAGACGTGCCGGACCTGCGGGTCTTCGGCGAGGTCGGCCAGGTCCGCGGTCCCGTTCTCCACGATCACGACCTCGTACTGGTGGGCGGGAACGGTCTGCGTGCGGAGCGCCTCGACGGTCCGCCGGGCCCGCGCGTCCTTATGAACTGCCAGGACGACGGTCGCGAGTAGGTCAGTCACGGAACTGCCTGCACATGCTCGGGATGAGGCCCAGCGTCATGTTCCTTGGCGAGGAGCAGGTGAGGCAGAACGGGATCCTGTCCTGTCGGAAGCGGTCGAAAGCCCCGCCGTTGAAGACCTGGGCCAGGGACTCGTCTACAACGCTGCCGACTTCCCCCTCCTGCGCGATCTCGACGAGGCAGCAAGGCAGGACGCGTCCGTCGGGTTCTACAAGGGAGTAGTGATCGGGCAGGCGACAGGCCCTGCGCGCCGCGTCCGCGTCCGGCCAGTACACGCCCGCCGCGTAGTTGCTGTCGGGATTGTCGGCGGAGAAGAACGTGCCGAGCACGCGCGCGGCGTTGTCCTGGACGACCTGCGCGACGTCTCGGCGGCGTAGCACGGCGAGGATCTCCGGAACGATCCCCTGCCGGAATTCGGCGATGTCGTCGATGTTGAGCAGGGAGGCGCCGGCCTGGTCGCCATACACGTTCATCAAGTAGACGGAAGCGATGTTGTTCTGCAGCGCATGGTCGATGACGGACGGGATGTCACGGTAGTTGGAGCGGGTGATCACGGTCATGTAGTTCATGCGGAAGTCCGATCGGCCGGCCGCGGCCCGCCGAACCGTCTCCGTGGCCGCGAGGATCGTGGGGAGAGCCCCGCGTACCCCTCGCAAGCGGTCGTACTTCTCGGGATCGAGGGTGTCGATCGAGAAGTTCCAGGCCCCGAGCCCGGCGTCAATGATTTCGGCGGCCGCGTCCTCGGAGACGCCTGTGCCGACTGAGTTCATGAGGACGAAGACACCCGGGTGCCCCCTTGCGGCCCGGATGACGTCGAGAAGGTGGGGGTACAGCAGCGGGTCGCCGCCGCTGAGCTGGAGCTCCTCCATCCCGAGGGCCGCTGCCTCGTCGACAAGGCGGAGCGCCATGTCCCGGGGCATGTGGCCGGGGTTCGGCCTGCGGGTTCCGGAGGCGAGCAGGGGGAGCGCGCGCTTTCGTTCGGCGACGAGCTCCTTGTAGTATTCCTGGCGCAGGTCGCAGTACGGGCAACGGTGGTAGCAGAAGACGGTTGGTTTGATAACAAATTGCTTTAGAGCCCGGGGCGGATGGCCGATCGTGACGGCGACGGGGCCGGACGGCGCTACGCCGCGGCGGGCTGCACCGGGCAGCAGAGGCGCGTCGGTCAAGACCGCTCTCCCCGGGGGCGTGCGGGCAATCCGGTGCGCGCCGCCACCTGCTTAGCCTCCTGCAGGACCAGGCGTCGGGCCTGATCCCCACCAGGTCTCGCCGCAGTCGAGGCAGCCGCGGTCGCCCGTCTGCGCGCCGAGGTCGTACTCCTTGTCGGTACGGGTGTGTTCGCACAGCGGGCGGCCTCGCGCGTTCCAGTCGCGGGCGACTTCTGCCAGGTCGGCGGCTGCTTGCACCATGCTGTGAGGATAGGCCGATCGGCCGACTTTGTCGGCGGGATCGGCTCGCTCATGCGCGTGTTGCACGGCCTTGACGACCTCGATGCTGGGCGCGGTCTTGTGCGTTCGTAGCCACTCATCGCCGAAACTGGCCCGCCGAGCACGGGTGAACAGGCGTCGGGCCGTGGCCGCGGTTCTGTCCGCAGGCGCGGTAGGGGCCCGCGGTCAAGGCC
>JALZOC010000447.1 GCA_030857365.1 Acidobacteriota bacterium | reverse complement strand
CGCGCCAACTGGAATCTCGAGGCCACGAGGCTGAACACGTAGCTGACCTCGGTATGGAGCGAGCCCCGGATCCTCGGGTTCGTGCGAGGGCTGCGGAATCGGGCGCCGTGGTTGTGACCAAGGACGAGGATTTCGCCGTGCACCAACTGCTGCACGACGGGCCTTCCATCGTCTGGGTCCGGATCGGCAATACTCGTCGCGCGGAGTTGTTGCGCCGGTTCGACGCGGAATTGCCGGCGATCATCTCGGCGCTCGAACGAGGAGAGAGGCTCGTCGAGCTCGCGTGAGCCCTCAGCCAGTCCCGCGAACTCTGAATTCTTTCGGCTGACAAATTGGCTGACAATCGGTAGCGGCTCGCGGTTTCCTGCAGTTGCCCCGAATTGAAATCCCTTGGGAAAGTGCCTGGGTTCATTTGCCTGGGGGTCAGGGGGTCGCTGGTTCGAACCTAGTCATCCCGACCAATTTAAAGCCCGTTTTACGGGCTTCGTCGGCGTTCCCCCCTGATTTCTTCGGAGTCGAGATCGGCCGGACGTTCGACATTGCAATTCCGATCGGGACGGAACCGCTGGATCGAGCGGCGTGAGCGAAGGGTTTCGGCGCGCCCCTCGCCCACCACGGTAAGACGACCGCCCTACTATTCCCGCGCGGCTGCACGGTTCCAAGGCCAACGGCCCTCCATCTCAACTTCGAGAGCCATGCTCAGGAAAGTCCGCACGAGCACAATGAGCCCCAGGACTGAGATGCTCTGCAGTGTCGGCTCGAGCGCCACGGTCCCGACGATGTCCGCCGCGACGAGCAACTCCAGTCCGAGCAGAATCGCCTGTCCCAACCGTCGCCTATAGAGGATGTACTCAGTTTCGAACGGGTGCCCTGCCCCTCCAATCGCGCGAAGGAACAGGACTGTAGCGGCACCAAGACCTACGGTGATGACGCCGATTCCGGCCCCCTCGATCCACCGCATCAGCAGCTCCACCCACTCGCGCATTCGCCACCTCTCGTTGCGGGTACTCCAACACCGGGCGTGCGGGCGCATCGGTTCCGTGTCGTAGCACGCACATGAAGGCAGCGCCCGCCAACCCACACTCAGCAGCCTGAGCCGCCCCTGCACCCATGTGCCTCCGATGTTATGCGATCGCGAACGCGTGTATCAGCACGGAACGCTGAAGAGTCGCGATGAAGCGGCAACGGGTGCCTCTCCTTCACGGCTGACCGGTCCATCCCGTCGGTGCGTCATCCAAAAGGTCACATCAGCCGACTGACACGGCGGACCGCCGGCCCTGGCGTTCAGTTCAAGAGCGCCGCCGCGGCGATTACAGCACTGGACAGATCTGCAGGTCTCGAGCTGTCGGTTAACGGAGAGAGGCTTGCACGGGCCGGTGCAAGGAGGCAGGCATATGAAAAGGGGGAACAGAACGAAGGCGAGCGTGATCGGCTGGACCGCCGCAGCCATATTGACGCTATCCGGCGCGGACGGGTGCACGGCGGAGAAGGCGGAGTCGGGCAAGGCGCCAGACGTTGATGTCGACATCGATCCGGGCCGCTGGCCCGAGTACGAGATCAACTGGGCTGACGTGGATGTCGGCACCCGCGAGCAGACGGTGACAGTGCCTGAGGTCCAGGTGACGACGGAAACACGGCAGGTGCAGGTGCCGTACATCGACATCAACCCGCCGGGAGCGCGCGATCGCGAGCAGCGTACGATCCAGGTCGAAGTGGACGTGCCGCACTCCGGGTACAGCCTTCACATCACCGAGGTGCGGGCCTCCGGGGACGATCTGTGGGTCATCGCACAGCTGAATCAAGCGAACGCCGCAGGAAGGCAGGCACTCACACGGGTGTCTGACCAGGTCGTCGTGAATGCACCGGCCGATCTCGACGTGCGCAAAGTGATCCCGACACGCATGCACGCCGCAAACGATATGACGCCGGTCCGCGATCCATTGTGAGCACCACGCACCGCGCCGATGAAACCGCCTGTTGGCTCGCGGCAACCTGCTTGCACCACACGAACGTGTGGGGCCGCAGGAAGGCCGCTCCCGTTCAGCAAAGGAGGTTCTGATGATCTGGTTCAACCGACCAGCGGTCGCTGGTGTCAGGTGCAGACCGACGTTGAGGACGACGCGCACCGGACGCCGCCCGGCCCACATGCACGCGCAGGGCAGCACCATCTTGATGCAGGCAAGCGAGGCTCACATAGGACGGTCTGCACACCCCCCAGGGCACGCGTCTCTGGAGAAGGCCGACAACCGAGTCACGTGTCGAAAATGTCATGAGCGGTCCCGTGCCCCTGAATTCGTAGTCCTGACTATGCCGCGGGTTTAGCCGCTCTCGCCCGCACCTCGGTGCCAGGGCGCAACTCATCGGTCCCGCGTCCGGCGATTTCATCCCCTGGTCGCAGGTCGCCGAACACTTCGACCAGCGGCCCGGACGTGAGGCCGGTCTTGACATCCACCCACTCCGCCTTTCCCCCGCGAACACGCACAACGAATGTCCGATCGGTCGTCGTCGCCACGGTGCTACTGGGGACGAACAGCGAGAGCCCGGAGCGGCGGATCGGCCAGCGAACCTGACAGAACGTGCCGGGCGCCAGACGGCCGTCGTTGTTCGCTACATCCAGTTCCACGGCCATCGTTCGCGTGCTCACGTCAACCGCCTGTGCAATGCGGGCGACAGTGCCGGACCACATCCGGCCCGGATACGCGGCGACGGAGAACGGAATCTCGGTTCCTGCCTTCACCTCCGCGGTATACGCCTCTGGCACGGGGACCACGAGTCGGAGACGATTGATCTGCACCAGTCGGGCCATGGGTGCCGCCGCGGCGGGTCCGCTGGCAGGCCCGACGAGTGCGCCGGGATGGATATTCCGCTCGGTCACCACGCCATCAAACGGCGCGGTCACCCGCAGGTAGCCTTCCATCTCGCGAACGATGTTGAGAGCCTGTCGCGCCGTTTCGATGTTCTGCTGACTGGCCGCAACCTGACTCTGGCTCGCCTCGACGCCTTTCTCTGCAATGAGCACATCATTGCCGGCGACCACACCCGGTGTCGCGGACGCCGTCTTCAGCCGCTCGTACGTGCTTCGGTCCGCGTCAGCCTTCGAGCGCACGGCGCCCATCTGCGCCTCCGCGGCTTGCAGTTTCGACTGTGCCTCGGACCGCTGCGCGAGAAGTTCTGGGGCTTCGAGGACAGCGATTACGTCGCCAGCGCGCACGCGCGAGCCTCGATCGACGCGGACGGTCCTGACGAATCCCGTGACCCGCGGGTAGAGCGCGACCGATTGATACGGCGTCAGCTCGCCCGGCAATGACAACTGCACGTCCAGCGGTTGCTCGAGCACGCGGACGACCTCGATCGTGATCGGGCCCGGCGGCGGCGCCGCGGTCTGGCTCGCCGCTGTTGGTTCAGGGCTTCGACACGCGAAGCCGCCAACCATCGCCAGTAACGCGATGCTGAGAGTGAACGCTCTCACACGCCCAGGGTTCTGTCGCCTTGTCATCATCATCCCAGCTGGCTCCCGTGGACGCTCGCCGGATCATCCGGGTCGAGCGACGGCGACACAACGCTCGCCGACTGCTGCACCAAGGAGTACACCGACGGCAGCACGACCAGGGTCGCGAGTGTCGCGG
>JALZOC010000446.1 GCA_030857365.1 Acidobacteriota bacterium | reverse complement strand
CGCGAAGCGCTTCGGCGGACCGCCGTAGCCTTGGCGGAGGCTGGTCAGGCGGAAGATCGACGCTGGAGCTGTTGCGGTAGACGAGCCGCGCAACCCGCGGGCCGCGACCGCAGAAGCAAACTGCGATCCTGCCGGTCTCGCGCTTCACGACGATCCTGCGACCCGGCCCGAACATCCGGATCTACAGACGACGCGATCTGCCGCACGTTCTGCCCGAAGCCCGTACCCCGTAGCTGCAGCGACCTTCAGCGCAGCCTGATCAACCCATCCAGCAACACGATGTCGGCATCCCCCTCACCGACCGCCGCCAGGATCGACTCCCCGTCCGAGGACCAGGACACCCGTCTCGCAATGAAGGTTGGGCGATCGCCGAAATCGGTCACCTGGTGCCACGCGCCGCGCGCCGTCGAGAGGGTCCAGATGTTCGTGGCGAAGCCGTCGCTGAGCGGCAGCGCGAGCTGTTCTCCATCGGGTGAGAGGGCGGGATTCACGATCTGCCAGTTCGGCACGCGCGAAGCGGGTATACGTGCGAGCAGACGCGAAGGACCGTCCTCGGGAGTGGCGGCACGGATTTCAAACTCCGGCCGCCCATCGACGAGCGGTTGCTCCACCATGAAGTACAGCGTCGCGCCATGGAGCCCGATGACGTTCCGCGTGGGCTCCGATCTCACGGTGACCGCCTCGCCGCCAGACGCTGCGATCTTTTTGAGAGCGCCGGCCGCCGTATCAGCGTAGTAGATCCACCTGCTGTCGGGCGACCAGGCGAAACCGAGACCCTGCTTCACAAGGTTCCGTGGATTCCCTCCGTCAGGATCGACCAGCCAGACGCCGAAAACGAAGCCGCTGTGGCCCTTCGAGGAGACAAACGCTATCGACCGCCCGTCCGGTGACCACACCGGCACCCCGACCGTCACACCGGGATCTGTCTCGTACGTGATTTGCCGAAGCTCTCCCTGATTCGAGGTCACCCACAAGTTGCCGTGGCCGCCGCTGTCCGAGAGAAACGCGACCGCTGTGCCATCCGGAGCGGCAGTCGGCGTCAGCACCAGGCCGGTCTGCCGTGTGACTTGCACGCCACGACGAACGTTCTCGACCGGGGCCCCGCCGGATGGAAATTTCCAGATGTCGAATCTCATCCGCATCATGGAGGCAGACAGGAGGCCGCTCTCGTGTATGTCCGGTTGTTCGTACGACGCTTCGACCGGCGAAATCTGCCGCGGCGTCTCCGCGTCGAGCCGCACTTCCCAGAGTCCGAACCTCGGCAAATACGGGACTGTGCTTCCGCGGCTCGAGCCGTAGACAAGTCCTGTGCTATCCGGAAGCCACGCAAGACCGCTCATCAAATTTCTGTCGCGGGTGAGTTGGCGCGGCTCGCCGCCGGCCACCGGGACGACGAAAATATCGTATCTCACCCCATCGCCCTGCTGGAAGGCGATCCATCGCCGATCAGGAGACCAGCGAGGGTACCGATGATAACCGCCGGTGGATCTGGCAACCACCACCCGCACGTCGGATCCATCGGGCGCGGTTGTCACGAGCTGGACAGTGCCATTGGCGAGGATAAAGCACGCGAGCCGGCCGTCCTGGTTCACGTCGGCGCCGCCGATGCTCGCCATGATCCGCCGTGGAGAACCGCCCGTGAAGGGAATGCTCCAGATCGCTCCCTGAGCTTCGCCTGGCGCGGCGGGCGAGAAGTACACGAGCGAGCTCCCATCCGGCGACCATCGGGGAAACTGGTGATCGACTGGATCCTTTGTGGTTGCCAGTGGCGGGCCGCCGGCACGCTGACGCACGAAAATCTGGCGTCGTCCATTCGCACTCGCCGTGAATGCCACAAACCGCCGGTCCGGCGAGATCGACGGAAATTCCTCGAGCCCCGGAATTTCCGTCAGGCGTTGGACGGTATAGGCCGTCATGGATTGTCCGGGCGGCAACGCCCGCTTTCCGGCGAGGTAACCGAGCGCCGCCGCGGCGAAAATGGCGAGAATCCCGACCGCCACTCGCGCGCTCGTCTTCGACAGCGCGTGACCCCGCAGCACAGGCACTCGCATTGTGCGAGTCGTGTGCGGCAGAGCCTCGAGAGCGAAGATCAGGTCCCGGGCGCCCTGGAATCGCCTTCCGGGCTCCTTCTCGACACAGTGCCGAACGATACGTTCCAGAGCATCGTCGACTGGAACCAAGGACGACAGCTCGCGCGGCTCGTCGTTCAGAATCGCGCTGACGGTGTCGGCTATGGTGCCGCGCCGGAACGGCGGACATCCGGCGATCATCTCGTACAGGACCACTCCGGCGCTGAAGATATCCGACCGGTGGTCGGTGCGGAGTCCGCGCGCCTGTTCCGGCGACATATACACCGCCGTCCCCATCACCGGCGCGAGCTGTACGCCGTCGATCGTCACCGTCGCGGTCAGCTCGACTAACACGTCAGGACCTGTCAGTTTCGCCAGGCCGAAATCGAGAATCTTGATCAGGCCGTCCTTCGTCACGAACAGGTTGTCGGGCTTGATATCCCGGTGAACGATGCCGCGATCGTGTCCGGCCGCGAGACCGCCTGCAATCCCGATCGCGTAGGCGGCGGCGGTGCGCGGGGCCAGCGGCCGGCCGTCCATCCGCTGACGCAGCGTTTGTCCTTCGAGCAGCTCCGTGACGATGAAGAGGGAGCCCTCGTGCACCCCCACATCGTGGACCGCGACGATATTCGGGTGGTTCAGACTGCCAGCCGCGCGCGCCTCCTGTTCGAACCGGCGCTGGCGGTCCGGATCGCTCGAGAACGCAGCCGGGAGCACCTTGATCGCGACCTCGCGCTGCAGTTGCGGATCGCGGGCGCGATACACGTCCCCCATGCCGCCGGCGCCGAGAGGCCCCAGGATTTCGAATCGGCCGAGTCGATCGCCCACCGAGAGGTCCATGGCGGCTCTGCGAGTATAGCAGCGGCTTTTCGATGAGATTTCCACGGGTTCCCAATCAGTTCCACAGGATCTTCAACCCCTCGTTCAGTACCCTGTGGGCAGCTCACTGCCGGCAGCGCCGGTTAGAGTAGGATCCACGCATCAAGGGAGTCTTGCCATGTACCGACTTGCGATGTTCCTTCTGGGCGCCGCCGGCTGTGTCCTGCTGCCAGGCATGACAGCCGCGCAGGGGGTGACCGGGGCCCTTATTGGAACTGTCAAGGACGCCCAGGGCGGCGTCGTCCCCGGTGCAGTCGTCCATGTCAGTTCTGCGGCGCTGATCGGCGGGGCCGCGACCCTGACCACCAACGAGAAGGGTCAACTGCGTTTCCCAGCCCTGCCTCCGGGATCGTACGTGCTCGACATCGAGATGCAGGGGTTCGCGACCTATCACGAAGCGGGCATCCCCATCGGGGCAGGCGCGACGATCGAGCGAACGGCTGTCCTGAAGCTGGCAGGTCTCGAGGAATCGATCGTGGTCGAGGGAACCGGGTCGCGCATCGACGCCCGCGACTCCGGATTCGGCACCCGCTTCGGCGCGGAGGATCTCAAAACAATCCCTGTGCGCCGATTCAGCATGTTCGACTTCATCAGGGCCGCTCCCGGGGTTTCGGCCACCTCGCCGGGAAGCGCCTCGACCAACAGCGTGTCCGCGTTCGGCTCGGGCACCAACGAGAACAC
>JALZOC010000445.1 GCA_030857365.1 Acidobacteriota bacterium | reverse complement strand
GACGAGCAGATGCCGCGTATCGCGTTCGTAACCTATTACAAGGGGGAGTACGGGGTGCACACGCTCGCGCGCGGGGAGCCACTGCACACGATCTCGACCGCGGAGTTCGGCGCCCCAGGGCCGGTCATCGACTTCCAGCCACCACTCATGCATACACTGCTCCGGAGCAACGTCCGGAGGAAGGGCACGTTCGAGAAACTGCTTCTGGAAGGTCGGCCGCCGGTGAACGTCGGGTTGACGAGCGGGGGCGATCTGTTCGGCGGCACACAGGTCACGTTCACGGACGTGCTCGGCGACCAGCAGTTCAACATCTCCGTCGCGTCCGTCTCGCAGTTCCGGACGATGTCGGCATCGTACGTGAACGTCGCACGGCGGTTCCAGTACGCGATGCAGGCATTCTCGCAGACGCAGTTCTTCTTCGGCAACAGCCCGGGCGTCCTGTTCGATCAGCAGTTCGCGTTCCTCGACCGGGACGATGCCCTCGCGACACAGACGGCGCGTGGCGTCACCGGGTTCGGCATCTACCCACTGAACCGTTACGCCCGCGTCGAATTGACGGGCGGCTACCTGCACTTCGACCAACGCTTCCAGAATCAGGCGCTGCAGGATCTGGCGAGTGACTTTCAGCAGGCGCAGCTCGGACGCAGCGTATTCTCGAACGGCTCGTTCATACCGCTCGGCATCGCATACGTGCAGGAGACCACGGTGTTTCGCGAGTACGGCCCGCTGGCGGGCAACACGGTGAGAGCCGGCTACGAGTACGCGCCGAAGTGGGGTGACATGCTGTCGCGCCAGACGGCCGATCTCGACGCACGGTATTACCTCCGGCTCGCCGCCAACGGCGTGCTGGCCTTCCGCGCCAGGGGATTCAAAAGCTGGGGTGATTTCCCGGACTTGCTGTACTTCGGCGGCAACTCGGAGCTGCGCGGCTACGACTACCTCGAGTTCCTGGGGAACACGGCGTTCTTCACCAATGCCGAACTGCGGTTCCCGCTGATCGAGGCGGCCCTGACGCCGCTCGGCGTCATCGGCGGACTGCGGGGGGTGGCCTTCGCGAACTTCGGCGTCGCGGGCCTCGACGGTGTGCCGATGAAGCTCTGGACGAGCAGGCCGGTCGAGCATACGCCGCTGCTCGACTTTGCGCCGGACCCCTTGTCACTGACCGGCGCTCAACCGGTCTTCGGGCCCACCGCGGCCATTCCCGGCTTCAAACTCGTGGATGGCCGCGCGTCCTATGGCATCGGGCTCGAGACGTTCGCGCTGGGATTTCCCGTCCACTTCGACTGGTCATGGCGGACACTCTTCAACCGGCAGTGGGAAGACTCCGTCTTTACCTTCCAGGGCCTCCAGGAAGGCAAGACCGGGAGTGACTGGTTCAGAAAGCCGCGCTTCTCCGTGTGGATCGGGTACGACTTCTGAGGGGTTCACGGGACGCCTGGCGCATGCCGCGTCCCTCTTCAGCGTCTCCGGTGTGTCGCTGCGTCGACACTCCACCGCGTGTCGAAGTCGCGCAGCAGGTACAACGCGACGCACGTTGCTAGCATGGTCCAGGCGGTGAAGAACAGCAGATTGTTGAACGGGTCGAGATACTGCCGATACGACGACACCGTCGAGATCGCATGCAGGATCAGTACGCCACCGTACGACATCCGTTTCTGATAACCCGCCACGAACGCCAGGATCAGAAACAGCTCGGCGATTCCCGGGAGCGCCATGACGCCGCGCCCGAGTCGATCAATCCCATAGAAGTTCTCGAACACCCGAGCGGCATGCGAGACATTCACAAACTTGTCCAGCGTCTACATGAGATCACACAATGAAGACACCGACGCGCAACACGACGAGGGCTGTCGCAATTCGATCCCGATCGGTCATGCTCGTCTCCTGAGCCTCTCCTGATCCTAATCTAACGTTTCCACACCTCTGTCGAGGGGAAGTACCCCATCCATCCGAACCAGAACGCGGGATAGGCGGGTGCACGCTCGAGCTGTGCCCCCTTCAACGCCCCCGACAGCGCCCGGCCGTCCGCGACCGACCAGCGGGAACCGGTCTGCTGGTCCTCGACGGCATCCGAGGCGCCGTCAATCAGCCGGAACGAGAGCACGCGGCCTGAGACGCGCCGGTCGAACGCCACGATCGGGTGGTCCTTCCCCGCGGCAATCATCACCACCGGAAGCGATCCGACCTCCGCCTGGACGATACGTGCCTCGCGCACGTCCTTCTCGGCGAACGCGACCGCCACATCACCCGCTCGCACGCCGATGATCCGCTCTTTGGCCGGGAGCCGCTTGTCGCGAAGCCGCCGGCCGCGTATGCCGAGCTGGTTGGGATCCCGGTTATACGCATCGTAAGCCGAGCGTGCCACGCCCCGTTGCTTCAGCACCAGACTGCGCGGATAGAGCTGCTTCCACTGTTTCCACGTCGCGTGCATGGAGGGCACGACCTCAAGCGCTCGGCCGGCCTGCGATCCCTTGATGGCGCGACCGTCCACCTGAGTCCACAGGTTGTCGGTCTCACGGTCATACATGACGAGACCATCACGAAACAGCATGCCGGACACACCGAACGTGAGCACCCGAATCGCCGACCTGTCTGGCATACACGATGCCAGTGCCACAGAGCGGTCACCAGGTCACGGCGATGGGCCGCCCCTCGAACGTATCGTTGACGATCTCGCGCCGGTCGAGCAGCCAGGTCGAGTACGCGCGCTGCTCGCGATCGCCCACGACACCGATCACCAGTTCGTGGTCCGCAAGCCTGGCCTCCGAGGCCGCTTCGAACTCGGGATTGAAGATCGCCGGGATGGCGTCGCGGGGCAGGACGACGTGCAGCGCATTGTCGCGGTCATCCTGGGGCGCAGCCATGGCGACAGCGGCCGCGGCAAGGACTCCCAACATCAACGCAATAGATGATTTCATGACCCTTCCCCTCGTCTCCATCAGGTGTTCAGCGCCGGCTGGTATCGTTCAACGACCAGTCGTAGTCGAGATATTCAACGACCGGCTTTCCTGTGCGCGCCCGCTCCGCCGCCGCCGGGCCGTGCCTCACGATCGTGCCGAGAATTGCGCGTTCCTTGGGATCACGTCCACCAGGCACGAGCGGTGAGTATTGCGCGATGAAGTCGTCGCCATACCACTTGAAGATGCTGGACACGCGTAGTGTCTCGCCGTCGACGCGAAGCCCCTCGGGGCTCGCGAGATAGATGCGGGCGGCTTCGTCCAGCTGTGATCCCAGCGTCTCCGGCCGGTACGGTGTGGCGGCGAGCGGCGGGCAGCTGACTGACGCACAGTTCACCGCGAAATGCATGCGGGCGTCCTTGAACGTCGGCCGGAGAAGCGGTGCTCGATGTCATCGAGTGTTACCGTGCGGCCGGCAGCCTGCCACGTCAACTTCGTCCAGACGCCGTCGATCTGTCGAATGCTGTCGCGGGGCTGCAGCGTCAGCCAGCCGTTTCGGATCGGATAGTGATCGACGATGGCGCGCAGCGTGAACGCGTTGTAGGCGTTGATCCAGAACGCCATGCGCTGCTCGCGGCTCCAGCCCGCCTCGCCCGAGGCAGAGGGCGCATTGAACTCGGCTATGGCACGGCCATCGTCGACATCGCGCTCGGGCTCGCCGAGCGCTGGGTCGGTAT
>JALZOC010000444.1 GCA_030857365.1 Acidobacteriota bacterium | reverse complement strand
GCCAACGTGCCGATCGCGCTCGGCATCCCGGCCATCACGATCGGAGGCGGCGGTACGGCCCAGGGCACCCATACGACGAACGAGACGTTCGATACGACGGATTCGTGGCAGGGGAGCGTACGGGCGCTGCTCCTCGTCGTCGCGCTCACAGAGCCGTAGGAGCGTGGCATCACGATTCTGTATTTCGCGTACGAAAAGCCGCCGCTGCGCCGCCGAAAGTCTGCCAATTACGTACTATGGGTCCGCCGTTGCCGCCGGAGTCACCGGCCCGTCAGAATCCTCGCCACGCAGCGTCTCGAATCGCTCCAGATCCTGGGCGCGCTGGGCAGCCGCGAAGGCGCGGGCGATCCGGATCCGGTTGATGAAGATGACGTGCAGGATGGCAATCAGTATCAATTCGGGCACGTCGCCGCCGAGCGCCGCCGGTAGGAAGTTCACCGACGTCGCCAGCAGGAAATGGCGGCTGAACAGCGGATCGGGCCCGCTCGCCGGGAACCGCTCCCCAAACCGCATGGCCACGCGCTCCCACCCGCCGCCTGCTTCGTGAAACACCTGCAGGTACCGGCCGATCCGTTCGATATTCACGTGGAGGGCAAAAATGGCCTCGAACCCCGCCGCGAGGATGAGCAGGGGGACGAGCGTACTGACGGCCACCGTGATCACGGCCGCGGTCGCCACGGCTGTCGCCGCCCACCCCACGAAGATGAACGGCACCAGAACCATACGGGCGGTCCCGCGCTCCCGAATCGTCGCCCTCAGCGCGGCATACTCGGCGTCTTCTCTCACCGGACTCCCTCCACGGACGTGCCACGTGGCACGTGCAAGGTGCTACGTGTCACGTGCTACGTGCCGACGTGCTACAGCCTACGCCGGAACCGGCCGGAAGTGGGTCGCACGTGGAACGGAGCGCGTGATTCCCCGTGCTCGAAACGGCTGTGGTACCCGTCTTGAATGGAAACAGTTTCAGGACGCGGGCGGCAAAAGTGACTTGGAACCTGTCACCAGAAGGCCGCAGAGCTATATAACTTGTTGCCTGGATGGGAGTTTTGCTGTTACACTCTCCTCGTTCCATACCGCGTTGCACCGGCTGCTCCCAGCCAGCTGAGGCTGTAACGTCCGTCACGGAGGTTTCGTGCGTCTGAACGGCCGTCTGCTGGTCACCCGTGTCTGTGCGCTGCTGGTAGGTCTTTGTGTGTGTCTGCCCGCGTCGGCAGAACCCGCAGCCAAGAGCGGGACCCGCAAGCCGTCCACCGCGAAATCCGTCACCTCCGCCCGCCGGGCGGCACCACGCGCGGCCGCCGTCAGGCCGGCTTATTCCGCCTCGGCATCCAGGGCCCGCAAGGCGCGTCTGGCCCGCGCGCGCGCCGCGGTCCGCACGCGCGAGCATCGGCGCATGCAGGCGTTCCGCTCGCTGCAGGAGGCGATGACGCCTCGCTACAAGATGGACGCGAACGGCGACCGGGTTCCCGACATCCGCGCGGCCGCCGCCATCGTGTTCAATCCGGCGACCGGCGAGGTGCTCTGGCAGGAGAACGCGCAGGACAAGCGCCCGATTGCCAGCATCACGAAGGTCATGACGGCCGTGGTGTTCCTCGAAAACAACCCCGATCTGGAGCAGGTCGTCACCGTCGAACGCGGCGACGTCTACGCGGCGTCCACGACGTATCTGAAGGCCAACGATCGGGTGAAGATCGGCGACGTGCTGCACCTGACGCTCATTGCATCCGACAACGCGGCGGCGCGGGTGCTCGCGCGGGTGTCGCACGGCGGGACGGCCTCCTTCATCGAACGGATGAACGAAAAGGCGCTGGAGCTCGGCCTCGAGGCGACGACGTTTGCGGACTCGTCGGGGTTGAACCCGGCGAACATCTCGTCCGCGTACGACCTGTCGCGGCTCATCTCGTTCGCGGCGGCCGACGAGCGTATTGCGCCCATCATGCGCACGGCGAACTACAGCTTCCGGACCGACCGGCGCACGATCAACATCCACAGCACCAACCGGCTGGTCATGGGCGGCGAGGTCGACGTGCTCGGGGGAAAGACGGGCTTCATCAGCAAGGCCGGCTACTGCCTCGCGACGCTGCTGCGGCTGCCGACCGGCAACCAGGTCGCGGTGGTGGTGCTCGGCGCACGGTCGAATCCCGGCCGCTTCTGGGAGACCCGTCACCTCGTCACCTGGATGTCGGGCAAGACGGCCGCGCTCTTCACCAAGGACAGCGACAAGGACGAGCAGCAGCAGTAAGCCCGCCGTCCGGCGGTTTACTTGTAGCCCTTCTGCATCGCCGCCGCGTCGAGCGGCAGCGTGGCGACCGAATCCACGACCGGCATCACCGGCCGGGATGCGCGCCGCGCGTCGAACGCCTTCAGATACCTCTCACACACATCGCACGCGTACAGCCGGTACTGACCGTCGCGGCTGGCAAACGACGTCATCCGGCTCCGGTCCTGGTTCGAGCAGAACGGGCACGTGAGCTGGTGGAAGTGCCATCGCGCCGAACAGCGTCCGCAGATCAGAATGCGGTCGGCGGCCGGTGTGATCACGGCGAAGTCCGGCTCGCCCGCACAGAGCGGGCAGGTCCCCGCGGTCCACCCGACGAGATCGGTCTTGGCCATGATGGCGTCTGCCGACCGTGTGAGAAACGGCCGCATCGCCTGCAGGAGCACCGGTTCGAGCCCCGCCGCATCGGACACCAGCGGCGGCGAGCCGGGCCGGCTGGACTCGTACCACGACCGCAGCGCGAGCGGCAGCAGCGCCGTGTCGCGGCAAAGCGCCTCCACCCGCCGAAAATCCGCTTCGTCCAGGGCTTCGTGGCTCCGCATGGCCGCGGCCGTCGCACGCAGCAGGAAGCGCAGGTCACCCCATTCGATCGGAATCTGATCGAACTGCAGCACGGGGGCGGTCGCGAGCAGCCCGTTCAGGTAGTCCTTGTCCAGCCGGATGGCCGGGAGCGACACGCGCGACTGCACGCGTCGCTGCAGCTGCAGCAGTTCGACCTGCAGATCGACAGCGGACCCGAGGTCGGGATGTTCCTGTTTGAGCCGGCGGAGTTCCGCGATTTCGCGCGACTCGGAGCGCGCGGGAGGAGGCAGCTGGGATTCGGCCACGGCAGGATTCTAAGTCAGCTTCCAGTTTCCAGCTACCAGCTTCCAGCGCGGTTCTGGCGCCCGGGTTCAAAACGGACTGCAGTGGATCGGCGCGGGAAGCTGGGAGCTGGCAGCCACAATGACGCGCGCTATTGAATGCGCGCGACTCCACCGTTACCATTGAACGGATGTCCGAGAAGAAACGTGCCCCGAAGCGGACGAGTCCGGCCAAGGGGGAGCAGCCCGCGAAGAAAACATCTGCCGCGAAGAGAACTCCACGCGCGGCAAAGCCGGCCGTCACGACGCGCCCGGCGAAATCGGCCGCGTCCAGGACCAGGCGCAAGCCTCCCGCCTCGTCGGGCGCCGATGCCGCGATGAACATCGTGATGGTGTCGCCCGAAGCGCATCCCTACGCCCACACCGGCGGTCTGGCCGAAGTGGCGGCGGCGCTGCCGGACGCCCTCGGCAGGATGGGGCATCGCGTGACGGTGATCATCCCGCGGTATCGTCATGTGGAGGTCGCCGGCACCTGCGCGCAGACGGCCACCATCGTG
>JALZOC010000049.1 GCA_030857365.1 Acidobacteriota bacterium | reverse complement strand
GCCCGCCATCCACCGTCGCGCCGTCGAGAATGGCGCCGGCGCCGCGCAGCTTGATCCCTGGTTTGCTGATGACGACCCGCTCGGCGTAGGGGCCGCCTTGGACTTCGATGACTTCGTTGGCGGGCGCCAGCTGGAGCGCAGCGTTGATGCTGCGGAAGTTGCCCGTCGGTCCGACCACGTACAGGGCCGTGCTGCCCCCCGGCGCGGTCGAACTATTGTTGTTGCATCCGGCGAGGGCGCTGCCCGCCAGTGCGGCGCCCACGGCTACTGTGACCCACTGTTTGCCAGTCATGCTGCCTCTTCCTGTGCCTGGCCGGCCCGGAAGGAGCTACGGCCTCGCACGTGCGCGGCAGTTTACACCTTTACCAGTGGGGAGTCAGAGTGGGTCAGCCGCTTCGGCTATTACCCCTTCAGCACGAGGGCATGGGCAGACGTTGAGCTTGAGAGCCGCGCCGAACCGCTCTCGAAACGAAGACACCACCGCGAAGCGCGGGGTGTGCGGGGACGACTGCCAAGCAGACCACCAGCCGTAACCGAAGATCTTCTGGGTCGGCATCCGCGGCCGCGGCATGCGTCAGTGACGCAATCCCCGCGCCTCGTCCTTACCCGGCTTCGTGTAGCGAACGCCCACATCAGGTCCGATATCGCTGTGGCCGCGTGGCTTGAGCCGTGTGAACCACGTGTGACCGCGCGCCTTGCCCCGGCGTATCTCAAACACGAGGTACGGCACGAGTATCAACAGAAACAACCCGGCTCCTAGCAAGAGTCCGGTGGTGAGCTCCATCGTCAGTCCTCCTCCCCCGGATGCCAGCAAGAGCAAAGCCAACAGGCCGTGCTGTTGGGATGAGGCCGGCCGTTTGTGCGATCACGCGTGCGCGGTGCGGTCCGGATAGCCGGCGGTGGAGTCCGTGCACCAAGACACAGCGGATGACGACGAGCACGGCGAGCACGCCCTTCATTTCAGATCGGACAGAGCCGAAACGCGTCGATGACCGTCGACAGCCTGTCCAGGTTCATCAGGATCACCGTCACGACCGCGTGGTGGCGCTCTCAGGGGCTTCGTAACCCGGTGGCAGAAAAATGCAGTACCCAATGGCCGTCTTGTTACTCGCACTTTGAAACGCTCCGTGCCGAACGCCTGGCAGAGATGTTCCGGGTGACAGCTCGTTCACCCAGGCGAACGCCCGCTGGAACGCGTCGATGCGACGCCCAAGGAGCGGCGCCAAAGACAGGGTCGTGAGGAAGTGTCGTCTCGAGATCGCCCCCAGTTGCTCCTGCAGCGCCGTCATCCATCCGCACTCAGGTGAAGCCGGCGAACGTCGCCGCTTCAGCCGCGGCGGCGATGATCACCCTCGGGTGTTCCTCAACTTACCCGAACATCTTCGGCGTCGGCATCCGGGCGCGGATCCGCTCCAGTTCATCGACGGTGACCCGGTCGATGCTGTTCTTGCGGCAGGAGTCCTCGACGGCCTTCACTACCATGCCGCGGACGAACGCGGGAATCTTCTTCATCCGCGCCGCCGCCGCATCGTCCCACTCGATTGTCGCTGGTGATTGGAGACCATACTGGATGGTGCGAACCCCGGGCGTCTGCGCGCTATCCGCAGAGCCTGACTCCTCGCTACCGACGGCGCCTGCCACGCCGAAGCTCCGGAGGAGCGAAGCCGGGAACGTGCCGGGTGTGTGGGTGCAGAGCGGATCCTCCGCCATCAGATCGCCGGTCATCCCGTAGGCCCGGGCGCGACATCCCCCGCACTGGGGGTTCATCTCGCACTCCCCGCATCGCCCGCCGAGCGACGTGCGCTGCCGGATGCCGGTGAACAGCGGCGACGAGGTCCAGAGATCCGACAGACGTGCGCTGCGAAGGGATCCGGCGAAGACCGGCAGATACGGGCACGGCGTCACATCCCCATTGGGCCGGATGCCCATGTAGTGCGTCCCCGCCGGGCACCCGCCGGCTCCCCCGGAGTAGGTCCTGATCGGCGCGCCAGCGTGCCCTGAGCCGGGTCGAATGGAATTCTCCAGAACGGTCTTGATGTAGTGCGGCGCGCATTTCGCGTTGACCAGCATCCGGCCCTGGTAATTTCCCTGGATCCGGTAGAGCGAGGCGAGCACCTCGTCGTACTGCGCGGGTGTGATGTCTGACACGAACTGCCCGCGCCCCGTCGGCACCAGGAAGTAGAGGTTCCAGACTTTGGCGGCGAGGCGATCGTGGGCGAAGTCGGCGATTGCCTCGAGCTCGTGGAGATTATGGGAGCCTGCGGTCGTCTGCACGATGAAGGGAAGCCCGGTCCGGTTGAGGATCTCGGCCCCTTCGACAGTGTTTCGCCACGCGCCGCGCACGCCCCTGAACCGATCGTGACGATCGGGATCGAGAGCGTCGAGTGACAGGGACAATCCCCGGGCTCCGGCGTCGGCCAGGCGCCGCGCCAGGTTCTCCGTAATGCGGACGCCGTTGGTGCCGACGACGACCCAGAGTCCACGATCCGCCGCGCGGCGGACGATCTCGAGGATATCGCGCCGTAACAGCGGCTCGCCGCCCGTCAGGATCGTCACGCACTCAGGCGCAAAGGCCGCGAGTTCTTCGATGAGCTTGAAGCACTCCTCGGTCCCGAGCTCGCTGCGATCGGCGAAATTCTCAGTGCCCACCAGGGGCGTCGGGCCAGCGTCGAGATAGCAGTGCTCGCAGGCGAGATTGCAGCGGTAGGTCAGGTTCCAGGAGACGACGTACGGCCGGGAGAACCCTTCGAGGCTGCCCATGGCCGGCGCGCTGATCGTTTCCATCGTCACATGCCGAAGAAGTCGCGCGCGGCGTCGAGGATCTGCTCGTCCACTTCGAGGGCGCCTTTCTCCTGCGCGAACTTCTCAATGCCGGTTCGCGCCATGGGCCTGACGAACTCGGGAATGTTCGCCAGTCTCGCTTCCGCGGCAGCCGTCCAGCGGACCCCGACCGGTTCGCCAGCCGGCACGGTCGCAGTCCCCGGAATCATCGCGGTGAAAGGGCACTTTCCGCCGGACGTAGTCGCCGCTCCGGACTCGACCTGGGGGCCTATCCGCACGCCGAGTGACTGAACGACCTGGGTTTCGTACGCATTGGTCAGCATCGCCATCTCGTAGCCGCACTCCGGACAGGAGTAGACGACCGACAGCGAGCCGCGCTCGGGTGGGCCGACCGACTGGAGCTTCATCGGGCTGTCGCAGGGGACACAGAGGAACTTCATCGCGAAGGCTCCTTGTCAAGTCTGTTCATGAGTTGCTGCGCGACATGGTCCAGGGCGCGGCCGACGACTGTTTCGGGCACTGCCGCGAGAGGGATCCCGCGATCGCAATGCTGGGCGAGCTCGGGATCGAAAGGCACGGTCCCAAGGCAGGGGATGTCCAGACCCGAGGCTTCCGGCGCGCGGGGCGAAGCCTCCCGGCCTGAATCGAAGAGTGGTTTAACAGCGTTGCAGTCGCGGCAGTAGTAGCCGCTCATGTTCTCGACGTAGCCGAGCAGGCGATTGGGGACCTTCGACAAAGCGGCCACGGAGCGCGCGACGACCCCCCGCGCCACCTCGGAAGGGATCGTCACCAGCACGAACGAGGTCCGCGGACCGAGAAAATCGGCGTACTGGACCGTCCGTTCGGCTCCAGGCGGCAGGTCGAACAGCAGCAGATCGAGCGTGCCCCACTCGAAGGCCCTGAGGATCTCGCCGAGGAGAGCAAACTCCCTGGTGGCGCGCCAGGTGTGGGACTCGCCGTGCGCCGCGCTCTCGAAGTCGAGCGCCTCCGACTCGGGGATCACCGAGCCCATCGAGAAGACCCCGATCCCGTTCGCGGTCCGCGGCAGCGCGACCTTGTCGCAGCCGGGAACGAACAGCGCCCCCTGAACGCCTGCCATACGCGCCTGCGAGGGGCCGTTGAAGTCCGCGTCCAGGATCGCAACCCGAAGCCCGCGGGCGCGAAGCGCGCCGGCAAGATGCAGGGTCAGGGTGCTCTTGCCGACCCCGCCCTTGCCGGAGCCTACCGCCACGAGATGGCGGACCCCGGCGAGCCCGTCGGTGATGCGGGCGCGCTGTTCGGCAACCTGTTCGAGGACTCTGGATCCTCCGTCGCCGGCGATGTCGTGGTAGCCCTTCATGTTGCGAGCGAATAGCCTACACCGTCCCGCACCGCGCGAGACGAAATACACTGTGTCGCTCTGGGGGCTTTGTTCGTTCGTAAAAGTTGTCGTGCGCGCTGATTCACCGATGACGGCGGACTTCATCACCATTGGCAGCGCGATAGAAGAGCTTGATCTCATGGAGGCCTCCCATAAAATGAGATCGATTCCATTGCGGCTCCTCCTCAGCCCAGCCTGGACCTGGCGTCCTTCGCCATTGCGACCAGCGCGGCGCGCAATTCGTCGGGCGTGGTGACGGGCCTGGCCAAGGCCACGCGGATGGGGCGCGGACCCTCAGGTGTCTTCGCCGACATGTCGAAGCCATAGCGGTCCACGCCGATCATCGTCGCGGAGGTGACATCGGTTGCCTTCGAGAACGCCTTGCAGTAGAGCACCATCGCGTCGGCGTGGTCCGCGTTAATATGAGCCATCGCGCCGGCCGCGTACGGCGCGAGCGGATCCGCTTCGGCGGCCTGCCAGTCGTCCTGCGTGATCCAGGACATCCGTCCGTAGCCCCCGATATACCGGATGGCATTCACGCGCAGCTTCCAGAACCCGAAGTCGCGGAAGTCAGCGTAGTAGGCGGCGTTCGGATGCACAGTCAGGAACGCGGCGCGAGCGCGGCCATCATCGCCTTCGACACGCGTGCACGGTCCCAGCATGGTGACGCGCCCGTTGGCGAGCGGATCGGCAGCGCCACTCTCCGCCACCATCAGCGAGGCGCGAGGATCGCGCTCGAGGTTCCTGGTATGTTCGGCCAACCCGCTGATCAGAAAGATCGGGTTGCCCTCGTCAAACGCGACGGTCACGAACGAGCCGTAGGGGTAGCCCTCAGGCTCCAGCGCCAGCGTACACAAAGTCCCCGTCGGGATCCGAGCCACCAGGGTGCGCGCCCGCTCGGCGTGCGTGGGTGTCGGAATATCCACGTCGTACAGCGGCTCGGCCGCCCTTCCCGCCGGTCGAGCATGTCGATCTTCGCTCATCGTCCGCCGCGGCCTCCTGCCCCGATTGGTGTTTCCGTGCGATTATCCCACCGTTCAGCATCATGACGACGCTCCGCCAACTCCGGCCCGCCGCGCGCTTGTTCACGAGAAACTCCTGCCGCCGGATGAACGGTACCGCAAGGCTGTCCAGTGTCGTCACCTCACGGTCCGCCCACACGGACTCCCACGACACACCGTCGATGGCGCTCATGATGTGCAGCTGGACCGGCGGGGTTCCCATCTGAATGAGGCAACTCGTCGCCACGACTGCGTCAGGTGTGGGCGCGTCGGTCGGGAATCCGATCTCCTGGATGGCCGCCACCAGACGATTCGCGTTCTCGTGTGTGGGACGGACCAGAACGTCCATGTCTCCGCTGTACCGCGGCGCGCCGTGCAACGCCAGCGCATACGCTGCAATCACCACGAACTCAACGCGGTGTTCGGTGAGTAACCCGAAGAACTCGTTGAAGTCGGGCGCCAGATCCATCGAAGTGCCTCCGCAAGAACTCGCCCGCGGCCACACGTTCCGCCGGTGGCCGACTCCGCCAATGGGCAAGGTGCGAGTCCACCGATGTCACCCTGAACGCGCGCCTGTCCATGCGGAACTCCACATGGAGTCATTCTACTGCCGGCCGCTCCTGCTCGAGGCCCGCGTTCTGTTGGCCGAGCACAGAGTCGACGCGGCGCCTACTCGGATCGCGCCCTGGCTCCGTAGAGTAGATGCCCGCCGACGGGGCGGAAACCGAGCGTCTCCAACAACTCCTCTGAGATCTCCGCCGGGTGGACCCTCGGGAACCGGAAGGTGCCCATGCCGAGTCGAGAGAGCAGTTGCGTCAGACGGGTCCCACCATCCTCAACAAAAGACCGCAGCGACATGATCTCTGTCCCCCCCGCCTCCGCCAAGGCTCCGGCGACGTCTCGCCGGAGTTCGCGCTCGCCACTTGGCGCGAACGCAGGCGGATCCACTCCGCGATTGACGTAAAGGAGGTAGGCCTCGATTCGCTCGTCGGAGGCGACGGCGAGTCCCGCGATGTCGTCCTTCCGTGCGGTGAGCGTTTCGACCGAGCGCTCCCAGCACACCTGCGGATGATCGTCTCCAAGGAGGCCATTGGCGGCGAGATCGTCGATCGTCACAGGAATCACGAACCGGCCCTCTTCTAAGGTGGGGCTCCGCCCCACACCCCGGCTCCTCGCTCGCGGGGGCCCCTGCGTCCCGCTCCGCTCGTCGCTGGAGCGCGCGAGCGCGCCTATCTGCCCCGCATCGTTCTCGTCACGCTCCCAAACGTAGTCCGTCAGGGGCGCTTCCTGGACGTACCCGCTGACGCTGAACAGCCCCGACGCCTCACCGAAACCCTCGGGGACTTCGGCGACCATTCGAGGCGGGCCGAGAATGGCGAGCTTCGAGCCAAGCGAGGTGAGCAGGTGGCGGCCGTGACCCTGCCGCCCGTGATCGGGATGCACGGCGATCTTGTGGATCAGCGTCCCGGACGGCCGCTTGGCGCCGATCAGGACGGCAATCGGATCCGGGCCTGTGAACGCCACCATGCAGCTGCTGCACCACACCTGCAGGTCGCGGATCGACCTTTTGAACGCGGCCGGCGTCATCGGTGCCTCGTCCGGAAAGTGAGGGCTCCAGCAGCGATTCAACGCATCGACGAGCAGCCCGACGTCATCGGTGCGACAAAAGCGATAGGAACTCACGTAGACAACTCCCAACTTCCAACTCCCAACGCCCAATTTGATTTCCTTGGGAATTGGGAATTGGGAGTTGATCCAGGTTCACTCTGATCGAGCGGTCAGCGGGCTCACCTCATTCAGGTTGTGTTTTACGGTGGCCGAAGTCGGTGGCGAGTAAGTCGAGATCATTTCGGCCATCATCTTCTTGCCGAGCTCGATCCCATCCTCGACCAGCACCAGGTCGATCGTCCCGCCTTCGCCAGAGGCGTCGGCGCGGCCGGCTGTGAAGCGCTCCCTCGCCAGCTCCTCGATGCGCTCCTGCGTCTTGTTTCGCATGAACCCGGCTGGCACACGCATGATTCGCTGCATCGCTTCGGCCGTCCAATCGAACGTCGAGATCAGCGGGTTCTTCTTCTCGTCGCGACCGATGAGCCTGCTCTCGCCCGGGCCGGCCTGTGCGGCTTCCACCGGGACCGCCTGGCCACCGATTTCGAGCGGTGTGCCCGTCTCTTCCTCGATGACCTGGCGGGCGAAGCCGAGCGTGATCGCGTCGAGCTTCATCATGCGCGCGCGCTTTTCAACCCGCGCCTTGACGCGGCGGCGCTGATACGCGTTCTTCATCGTCCAGAGACCCTTCCGGGCGTCCTCCGTCCAGCGCAGCTTGCGCCCGTCGTAGGTGGTCTCTTCCTGAAGACCGCCCTCCACCGCCGCGATCTTCTCGATCATCTCCTGGGAGATCACCTCGAAATCGGTGGCGCCGCAGACGCTGCATTTCACCGCATCGCTCTGCGTCGCCGCGACGCCGCAGGCTCGGCACATCGACACGGGGCCCGACTTCGCCCGCTCGAGCGCGACCGCCTCGGCCAGCGCCTTGGTCATCGCCGAGGCGCTCTTCGGCATGAAACGGTCCATCGCGTCGTCGATCACCGCGCTGGTGATCACCGAGTGCCCTTTCTCGAGCGCCAGGCGCAGGACGCCAGTGCGGGCGATCCCCTTGACCTGCTCGGGGACGTGCGTCATCCGCTCCTCCGCCTCCGGGGTCCAGCGAATCGTCTCCTCGGCGCGGACGTCGAGCCGTGGCACCACCAGCCGGGTCGAGAGCAGCACATCGCAATTGGCGGCGCGAAGGATGTTCTCCGAGTTGCTGCCGAGCGCGGTCTCATCGCTCGGGCTGTGGACGCCGATCCGCCCGACCACGATGAGCCACGGACTTGTCTTGCGCGCGTGGTCGAGGATCTTCTGGAACGGCTTGCCGTCAAGGAGGGTCTTCCTGATCTCGACGCCCGCCTCGTTGGCCATCCGCTCGCTGACTTCGAGATGCGACTGATAGATCTTGGCGAGGCCGGTGTCGATGATCTCTTCGTGGAGCTGGTTCTGCTCCTCGAAGCGAAACACCTTCGCGGCCTTCTCGGTGAGGACGTTGACGATGCCGTTGAAGACGGAGTAGTGCAGATAGGGGTCGTAGACGGCGATCGCTTCGATCTTCTTGTCGAACTTGCGCGCCAGTTCGATCGCGGTCATCAGGGCGCCGAACGACTGCGGGCTGCCGTCGACGGCGACCAGGATCGTGTCGCGGTCCGGCTCCCCCGGCTCGGGCATGTGCTTGACCACCCAGACGTCACGGTCCGACTGCCGGGCGACGCGCTCGCAGACCGAGCCGATCATGCTGTCGCGCGCCCGCCCGATCCCCAGTGCGCCGATCACGACCAGGTCGTGCTGCGAGCCGGCGAGATCCTTGAGGATCTCGGCGTGATGCTTGCCGTCCATCATCCGTGGCTCGAACTCGATGCCCGACTCGCCGCAGGTCCGCGCCATGCCGTCGAGATAACTGTCGGAGATGAGCTTGAGGCCCATCGTAATCAGGCTGTCGTGGATCTTCCGCTGCCGCTCCAGCTCGACCTCGTCGATGTATTCCTCGGGCAGCGTGTACTCCATCTGCCGGAAGCGATAGTCGTGCAGCTTGGCCGCGTAGACGTGGCAGCCGACAAGTTTGGCGGTAAACGCCTTGCCGAGCGCGAGGCTGCAGGCGACGGCACGGTTGGAGTGGTCTGAGTTATCGACGGGAACGTAGATGCTCTTGTACATCAGAACCTCAGGAGTGACAGCTTCCAACTACCAAATCCCAACTCCCAAATCTGAGAAAACCCGCCGAACCACGGACCCTGGGAGTTGGCTTCTTGGGACTTGGGAATTGACATGTTTTTAATCTCTCACACATTCGTGGCCAGTTGCTGTCTTCGGGCGCGGTAACGCCACCGGACCCAGCCGATCACGGCCAGTTCGATAGCAAGGATGAAGAGCGCGGTCTTGACCATCGGGCCGAAGGCCGACGGCACCACTTCTGGCTCGACGTAGAGCGAGTACCAAATCGTGAGACCGCGCCGGTTGCCACGCTCGCGCGAGAGCCCGTCCCAGACCGAGAAGGCGATCGGCAGAAACTGCCCTTGCAGGAACGGGGCGCCCGAGGTCGCGCGCAGCGGCCGCTTGAAGATGACCGACCATTCCCCCTGGTCGTAGCTTGCCACACCCGTGAGATCGCCGGTGTCGTTCGGAGCGATATCCGCGCTGCCGCGGCCGGTGAGCTGCAGCGGATCGGGGCGTGCCAGATCGAAGAACCAGAGATCCACCGAGTTCTGGGGATCACCAAAAATGAAGTACGGCTTCCGGGCACTGGCCGGCACCTGCGAGGGAATCTGGACCGAGAGGGCGTCGGAGAACTCGGCGGCCTGCCCGGCTGGTGTCGCTGCCTCCTCGGCGAAGGGATCCTTGGCGGGCGGTTGGCCCGCTCCAGGCGCGGCCGCGGCAAAGGGATCATCTTCGGCCTGCTGTGGCGCGGCCGACGGGACCCACGTCTCCTCCTCAGGCGGCACGGTCAACGTCGGCCCGTTCGTTCCCATTCTCTCCGCACTCATGTCGTGCCAGCGAACGAGAAGGGCGATCGACTCGGCATCGTAGATAGCCTGGACGGTCACCGAGGTGGTGGGCGGATGGAACGCGCGTCCGGGCTCCATGATCTGCCCGACGACTGGAAATCGGGCCGCAGGCGCGGATGCGAAGTTCGCGGCTCCCTTGGCAAGGTCGATCGGATCCTGGACGTGCTTGGCAACGACGAGGTTCGCATACGCCGGACCCTGATCGCCCGAGAGGGCAACGATGTAGTCGGTGATCGCCCACCGCTGCTCCGGCGTCTGGGCTTCGTGGAACCCCGGCATCGGCGTACCGTTGAACCCCGTGGTCATCGTCCGAAAAATATCCTCGCGTGACGACCCGCCGCGGAAGGTCCAGCTCTGGGCGAGGTTGGCCGGGCGTATCTGAAGCCCCCAATCGTCCACCAGGGTCGGTGCCGAAGGTCCGTCGCCGCGGCCAAGCGTCCCGTGGCACTTGACGCAGCCGGTTTCGACATAGAGCGTCTTCCCGAGCTCGATCGACTCATTCGAGACGCCCGGCGCGCTCGGGAGCGGTAGGGGCTGGGGGACATTCTCGGCATTCGAAAAGTCGGAGGAAAAAGTCGTCACGAAGTGGGCGAGATCCGACACTTCCTGGTCCGAAAAAGCCGTGAAC
>JALZOC010000443.1 GCA_030857365.1 Acidobacteriota bacterium | reverse complement strand
GTGTCCCTGCTACCTGTCGCAACGCTCGTGTGGCTCGCGTGCCTGACTCTTTTCGCGGAGCCGCAGGCGCCCGTGACACAGGCGCCGGCCTCGGGATCGGCCGCTGGACAGCAGCCCCCCGAATCGACGGCTGGAGCAGGGGCGGGTCGGATGAACCAGCCTCTTGTGGGCGACTTCTCCCCCAAGCCCCCGGTGCAGGCGCTGACGCCCGACGAGCAGCAGAAGCGGTTCATCCTTCCCCCCGGATACCGCATGGAGCTTGTGCTGTCGGACCCGGACATCATCAACCCGACCGCCATCGCGTTCGATGGAAACGGACGGCTGTTCGTGAACGAAATGCGGACCTATATGCTCGACGCGGACGGCAGCCGTGAGTTCGAGCCTGTCAGCCGCATCAGTGTCCACGAAAGCTCCAGGCGGGACGGCAACTTCGACAGGCACTCCGTATTCGTCGACAACCTGGTGCTGCCGCGTTTCGTCCTCCCGCTCGACAAGGGGAGCATCCTGACGATGGAGACCAATTCGGACGACATCTTCAAGTACACGGACACCACGGGCGACGGCGTGGCCGAGGAGAAGGAGCTGTTCTTCAGCGGCGCGGGACGGCGAGGGAACCTGGAGCACCAGCAGAGCGGGTTCATCTGGGCGATGGACAACTGGATCTACAGCACGTACAACGCGTTCCGCATCCGCTGGACACCGAATGGCGTGCTCAAGGAGGCGACGGCTTCCAATGGTGGCCAGTGGGGGCTCACGCAGGACGACTACGGCAAGCCCTGGTTCGTCGATGCCGGCGGAGAGCGCGGGCCGGTGAATTTCCAGGCCCCCATTGTGTACGGCGCATTCAACGTGCCGGATCAGTTCGAGCCGGGGTTCGAGGTGACGTGGCCCGCGCCCAGCATCTCCGACATGCAGGGCGGCATGAACCGCATCCGGATGCCCATCGGTGCGCTGAATCATTTCACCGCCGCCTGCGGCCCCGATGTGTTCCGCGGCGACAGGCTCCCGTCCGACCTGCGGGGGGACCTGCTGTTCGCCGAGCCGGTCGGACGCCTCGTGCGCCGCTCGAAGGTGGTCGTCAGCGAGGGCGTGACGCAGCTGCGGAACGCCTACCCGGGCTCCGAGTTCATCCTCAGTCTCGATCCGCTCTTCAGACCCGTGAACATGGCCACCGCTCCCGACGGCACGCTCTACATCGTCGACATGTATCACGGCATCATCCAGGAATCGCAGTGGACGCCGAAGGGGTCCTACCTGCGCGCGAAGATCGAGCAGCTGCAGCTCGACAAGGTCACGACGCACGGCCGCATCTGGCGGCTGGTGTACGACGGCATCGAGCCGGATCGGAAGGGGCCCCGGATGCTCGACGAGAGCTCCGCGCAGCTCGTTGCCCATCTGGGGCATCCGAACGGCTGGTGGCGCGACACGGCGCAGAGACTGCTGGTGCTGCGGCAGGACACCTCCGTCGTGCCGGCGCTCGAGGCGATGGCGCGCAGCTCGCCGACGGTGCTCGGCCGGTTCCACGCGACGTGGACGCTCGAGGGGCTCGGCAAGCTCGAGGCGAAGCTCGCCCGGGAGCTGATGACAGACCTCAATCCGGTCGTGCGGGTCCAGGCCATCCGCGCGAGCGAGTCGCTCTACCGCGCCGGCGACACGTCCTTCGATGCGGATTTCCGGCAGCTCGCGAAGGACACCGACAGCCGTGTGAGCCTGCAGGCGATCCTGACGTTGAAGCTGTTGAAGGCGCCGGACCTCGTCGCGGTGATCGAAGCGGCGCAGGCCGCCAGCAAGGCGCGCGGCCTTCACGAGATCGGCAACCTGATCCTTCGTCCGCCCGTGAGCGCCGGAGGCTTCGGCGGCCGGGGCGGCGGAATGACGGCTGCCGAGCGCTCGACCGTGCAGGCGGGCGCCGCGATCTACTCGGAGCTGTGCTCGTCGTGTCACGGGCCCGACGGCAAGGGCATGCCGGTCGATGGCGCCCCCTCGGGGACGATGCGGGCGCCGGCGCTGGCGGGGTCACCGCGCGTGCAGGCACACCGCGACTACACGATAAAGGCGGTGATGCACGGGCTCACCGGTCCCGTGGAGGGCCACACCTACACCGACGTGATGATCCCCATGGGGACGAACGACGACGGCTGGATTGCGGCGGTCACGTCGTACGTCCGGAGCAGCTTCGGGAACGCGGCGTCTCTCGTGTCGGCGGCGGATGTTTCGAAGGTCCGCACCGCGACGGTCAGCCGGAAGGCGGCCTGGACCGTGGACGAGATCGACGCGTCGCTCCCGCGGCTTCTCGCGGCGCAACCAGAGTGGAGAGCGAGCGCGAGCCACAACACCGAGATGGCCCGCAACGCGCTTGGGACCGGAACCTGGACGACAGGCCGCCCGCAGGAAGCAGGCATGTGGTTCCAGGTGGAATTGTCCGTCGTCGTCACGCTCGCGGAGATTCAGTTCGACTCCGCTGCGGCTCAGGGAGCGCGGGGGGGCGGGCGCGGCCGCCAGGCGGGGCCCACCGCCGGGCCGCAGACGGCCTCCGATGCGGCTCCCGCCGCGCGGGGGAATGCCGCCGCTGCGGATTCGGTGGCAGCGCCGCCAGCAGCGCCGACCGCTGGCGCAGGCGCCGCCGGACAGGACTTCGGGGGCCGTGGCGGCGCACCGGTGAACCCCGGATTCCCCAGGGGCTACACCGTTCAGGTGTCCACCGACGGGTCGTCCTGGTCTGACCCGATCGCGGAAGGACAGGGGTCCGGCACCACGACGGTGATCACGTTCGCGCCCGTCCCCGCGAAGTTCGTCCGCATCGTCCAGACCGCGGCGCCTGCCGACGGACCGGCGTGGTCAATCCAGAAGCTGCGGCTCTATGAGCCGGCCGGCGCACGTCCGCAGGGTTCTTCGCGCAGCTGAAGCTGCCGCTACGTACGGACGTGGTAAACAGACACCGGCGTTTACTCGTAATGCTCACTGCGATGCGGGGCCTCGCGGCGCGAAAGGTGCTCGAACGGATGAAAGCGTCTCGCGTTCGACTGGGAGTGCTCGGCGCCGTGCTGGCGGCCGGCGGCGCATTGGTGGTGACCCAGGCCGCGCAGCCGCCCATTCAGGCTCCGCCCGCGCCCGCCGCGCAGGGACGAGGCGGAGTCGGCGCGCCGGACGACCCGGGGGCGGATTTCCTCAAGCGGCCGCCTGTCGTCCGTGTCGACCCTGAGGTCCAGCAGCAGCTCTTTCTGCTGCCGGAGGGCTATCGCATCGAACCGGTGCTTGCCGACCCGCTCGTCCAGGATCCCGTGGGCGTTACCTTCGACGGCGACGGCAGGATGTACGTGCTCGAGATGCGCTCGTACATGCAGGACGCGCAGGGCTCGAACTCGCGAGCGCCGATCAGCCGCATCTCCCGCCATGAAGATACGGATGCCGACGGCGTGTACGACAGGCACACCGTCTTTGTCGACAACATGGTCATGCCGCGCATCGTGTTCCCGCTCGAGGACGGCGTGATCCTGGCGCTCGAGACGGACAACCGGGATCTTTCCAAATACACGGACACCGACGGCGACGGGACCGCCGACAAGAAGGAGTTGTTCTATCCGAACGTGGGCCGCGTCCAGAACATGGAGTGGCAGCCTGGCGGGATGACGTGGGCGCTCGACAACTGGCTGTACAC
>JALZOC010000442.1 GCA_030857365.1 Acidobacteriota bacterium | reverse complement strand
GATCGAGGGAGAGCGGCCCGTGACCTCGTGGTGGCCCGTCGCCTACGCGCTGAGCCGGATCGGCGAGCCGCGGGCCCAGCCCCATCTGCGGCAGCTGCTCGGGAGCCCCGGAACGTATGCGGCCGCCTTCGCGGCCCGCGGTCTCGGGGTCATCAAGGACCGCTCGGCGGTCGCGTCGCTCGTCGCCGTGGCGACCGGCTCGACGGCCGCGGCGGAGGTACGCGTCTCGGCGGTCCGCGCGCTCGGCGACATCGGCGACAGCGCCGCCGCGGCCCCGCTCGCGACGCTCGCCTCCGGCGCCGGAGTCGACGACAACCTCCGGCTCGAGATCGTCAAGGCGCTCGGGTTGGTGAAGGGCCCCGAAGGGCTCCCCGTGGTCCAGGATCTGATGTCGGACCGCTGGCCGGCCATGCGTGCCGCCGCGCTCCGGGCGGCCGCTGCGATCGATGCCGAGAGCTTCGTCCTGGTCCTGGCGAGCATGGATGCCGATCCCCAGTGGAGCGTTCGCGCCGCGCTGGCCGAGGTGCTGGGCACGATGCCCGCGGAGGTCGTGCTCGAGCGCGTGCAGTCCATGCTGCAGGACGAGGACAGGCGCGTCATCCCAGCCGTGCTTGCCGCGCTCGCCCGGCTCAAGGCGCCGGATGCGGCCGCAACGGCGCTTGCCCATCTGAAGGAACCGGATTACGCGGTGCGGGCCGCAGCCGCACGGATCGTGGGGGAGTTGAAGCCAGCCGGTGGCGCCGACGCGCTGCGCGCCGCCTATGCGCTCGCGCTCGGCGACGCCGCGGCCGACGCCCGGGGCGCCATGCTGTCGGCGCTCGCCGAGTACGGGCCTGGGGACGCGTCCGCCACCCTCAAGGCGGCGTTGACGGATGCCGACTGGGCGCTGCGGCTGCAGGCGGCGCAGATGCTGCGGACACTGGATCCGTCGGGCGAGTATCGTCAGGCCATCCGCCCCGCGCCGGGGCATCCCGTGATCCCGTACGCCGAGCCGCAGCTCATCGCGCCGCCGGTCTCTCCACACGTCTTCATCGAGACGGCGAAGGGAACGATCGAGCTCGAGCTCGCGATCCTCGACGCGCCGCAGACGTCGCGCAACTTCATGGCGCTCGCGGGCCGGGGCTTTTTCAACGGCCTCCAGATCCATCGGGTCGTGCCGAACTTCGTCGTGCAGGGGGGCGATCCGCGGGGAGACGGCGGTGGCGGCCCCGGCTACAGCATCCGCGACGAGCTGAACGAGCGGCCGTTCGTGCGCGGCGCCGTCGGGATGGCACTCTCGGGCCCCGACACCGGCGGCAGCCAGTTCTTCATCACGCACTCGCCGCAGCCGCACCTCGACGCGAAGTACACCCTCTTCGGCCGGGTGGTGAACGGCATGGAGGTGGTGGACGCTGTCCGGCAGGGGGACGTCATTCAGCGCGTGCGGGTGTGGGACGGCGAGACCCTGCGGTGAGGGCGATCGTGAGCGGACGCAAAAAAGGGGGCGCCAGGCGCCCCCTTTTCTAGCGGGAGAGGCGGCCTACCGCTTCTTGCCGGCCTTCTTCTTCCCGCCCTTGGCTGCTTTCTTTGCCATTGCGCTCATCCCCCCCTTCACTGTGGGATTCAGAGAGCCCCGGGCTTCCACCGCTGCGCACCGCTGCCGCCTGGCACGTCGGTGTCGCTCTCGCGGCGCCCGTTGGTCTCTGCCGAAAAAGTCCCGCGCGCGCGGGACGGTCAGCACCTAAAAAATTGGGGGTGTCAACTCGCGACACCCCCCAGTCGTTAGGCGGAAGCGACTAGCGCTTCTTCCCGCCCGCCTTCTTCTTTCCGCCCTTTGCAGTCTTTTTCGCCATGATTCCTCCTTGGAATTCGGCAGCTCAGCTATGTTTCCGACGCTCGACGGTTACAACAGGTGGGCTGAGCGATCCACCCTCATACAAGATGTAGATTATGGATGAGAAAAATAAAGTGTCAAGCACAAAGTGCAGCGGTTTGTCAAAAACGCACAAAAGTTTTGTCGGCGCGGGCGCCGCGGGCCTGTAGCGCGCCGGTGCGCGCGGCCGATCGCGATCGCCAACCCCGCGCGGATCGATCGCACGCGCCGATCGATCGCGGAATCGTGATCGCCGTGACGGAATCGGCGGCGGGGGTCGCGCCGTTCAGCGCGAGCGGAGGCGCGAGAGGGCGCGAGTGGCCGCCACGCGGGTGTCGGCGGCGGCGCCGAAGAGAGACGTCGCGGTCTTGTAGTAGCCGATCGCATCGTCGACCTGTCCGATGCGCTCGTAGACGCGCGCGGCTTCGAGATAGGCCGTCCCCAGGATGGGCGCAGGACACGTGCGTGCTCCGCGGATGGCCGCTTCGAAGGCCGCGAGCGCGGCCGTGTCTTCCTTTCGGGCCTGCAGGACACGACCGAGGCGATACTGCGTGACGGGGTCTGACGCGTTCAACGTCGCCGACCGCTCGAGGTCGGCGAGCGCGCCGGCCAGATCATTGCGCTCGAAGCGGCGCCAGCCCTCGAGCGACAGCCGGTACGCTTCCGCGCGGACGCGATCGGGCGGACGCCGCAGTCGCTCGGCGGCCTGTTGCCGCACGTCCTGCGGATCGGGACTCGGGACGTTCGCGAGCGCCGCGCGATACGCGCCCACCGCTGCGGTCCTGGCGCCGAGGCGATCGTAGGCTTCGCCAAGCCGCAGGTGGGCGAGGGGCAGCGATCCGTAGGGAGCGGCAGGGCGCAGGACGACCACCCGCTGCAGCATCTCGACGGCGTCGTCGGTCTGGTGCAGCGCTTCGAGCTGCCGCGCGATGCCGAGCCGCGCCTGCACCTCGCTCAGGAGCGGGGCGTTGGCCCGCTGCTCGCGCGCGGCCGCGAGCAGCCGCCGCCAGGTGGCCAGGCTCGCCGTGATGTCGTGCTCGTAGTCGTCCTGAATCTCGGCGATGCGCGCGACGAAGATCGGGTTCGCGGGATACCGCTCGTGCAGCTCTTCGAGGAGCCGCAGCGCCCGGGACGTGTTCTGCTCGTACCACAGGTAGATCACGTGGAGCTGGAAGTCCGCCTCCCCCTGGAGCAGCGTGCCGCGGTCCCGCGCCCGCAGCATCAGCTCGAGCCCTTCCTTCCGGTCGCCGCCCGGCAGCAGCAGGAGGAACCGCAGGAACTTTGCGGCCGCCGGTGCGACATCCGCGTAGTACTTGTAGAGCCCGATACCGAAGTAGGCATCGTCGAGGTTCGGGTCGAGGGCGACGGAGCGTTCGAGCGCGTCCTTGATGTGCTTGCCGTCCCGCGCGGCGGCGAGCTTTTCCTGCCTCAGCACCCGCCACTGGACGCGGGCTCCGTAGGCGCCCCCGAGATAGAACCAGGGCTCCGGATCGTCGGGCGACCGCACCGTCCACGCCTCGGCGGCACGAATCGCGGCGTCCACGGCGGTGGAGAACTCATCGTCGAGCGAGCGATTCTCAGGGTCGAGGAGAATCCGCCACCAGAGGGCCGTGGCGCCCAGAACGTCGCAGGCTTCGGGCGGCGCCGGTCCGCACGCGCGGCGCAGCTCCGCGTCGACCTGGTCGAACCTGGCTTCGAGGATGAAGTCGTACGCGCGCGCGAGCGCGTCAACGCCGCGGAGGTCCCGCGCAACCGCGCTGACCGCGGGGACGCCCGGCGGCGCGGGCGCGGTGCTGACGAGTGCCGCGCAG
>JALZOC010000441.1 GCA_030857365.1 Acidobacteriota bacterium | reverse complement strand
CGGTTCCTCCCACGCGGTTGTGCCAACATGAGCGCGGAGTATAGCACACCCATTGCGCGAATCGACGGGCGGAGCAAGGACGGTGGGAGCGGTTGGAATCCGCAACCCCATAGCGGCGAGCAGATTGATTGATCTTCCGCGCAGGTGATGCTGCGCCGCCGCCTGGTAGGGGCGTTCAACTGAACGCCCATGCAACCGCATCTCCATCCTGTGCCTTCGGTTCCGTGCTAACCCTATTGCTGTGACCGGCGTCTGTGTCACTTCGTGGCGTCGTCGAGGTCGAGGCCGATGATCTCCATAAGACGGAGGGCGTTGGTTGAAGTTGCGATGCCGGGGCGCGCCCGGTAGTCGAACGTCATGCGGGGGCCGTTCAGGTCGGTGGAGAGGTTCTCGGTAAAGTAGATCGGGCGAGCCATCGAGGCGATCGGCTCCTCGTCCGCGAGGGTGAGGTCATGCGTCGAGACCGCGCCGAGCGCGCCTTGATGCACCAGGTGCGCGATGATCCGGCGGGCGGCGACCTGTCGCTCAACGGTGTTGGTGCCTTGCAGGATCTCGTCGAGCAGGTAAAAGAGACGTTCACCCTCGGCACGGGGCGCATCGGCGGCGTCCACGACGCCCTTGAGGCGCTGAAGCTCGGCCATGAAATGCGAGACGCCCTGCTGGAGCGAGTCCTCGATGCGCATGCTGGTCCACAAGTGGACGGGCGGAACATGCAGTCCCGCGGCGCAGACGGCGCCACCCGCGCCCGCGAGCACCAGGTTCGTGCCGAGCGCGCGCAGCAGCGTGCTCTTGCCCGACATGTTCGAGCCGGTGACGAGCAGGAACGTCCCCGACGGACCAACCAGAACGTCGTTGTGGACCCGTGCCTGCCGGGCCAGCAGCGGGTGGCCGAGACCGCTGGCCACCAGCGAGTCGGCGGCGGAGTCCACCTGCGGGAATGCCCAGTCGTGGTTGTCGTACGAGAGCGCAGCGAGCGCGGCCAGGGCTTCCACCTCGCCAAGCGCCCGCAGCCATTCACGCACCCGCGCGCCCGCGACCACCTGCCAGCGCTCCAGCGCGTCGACTACATGGAAGTCCCAGAGCGTGAGCGCCTGGACCGGCAGGTACACCGCCGTGCCCACGGGGACGATCAGCCGGGCCAGCCGGTGGATCCGGCGGATGTGGGTTGCCGCCGGGATGCCGCCAGCGGCCAGCTCGGCCTGCAAGCGGCGCAGCGCAGGACTCGCGAACGGGCGGGCGGTGAGCAGGCCGAAGATCTCGGCGTAGGCGCCCAGAGCTTCCTCCTGCCGCTCCACGGTCGCGCCGATGTTGTAGACCACGCGCCCGACGGTGAGGCTCAGGCAGATGTTAAACAGCGCGATCGGGATCCATAACGAGGAGGAGAGTAGTCCCGTGAGATCGGCCAATACGGACGCCCAGAGCGCGCCAACCGAGAGTCGGGCGAGCCACACCAGCCAGGCGTGATGAGAGAGCCAGCGCGGTCCCTCGGCCCAGGCGAGAAAGGGTAGCACGTCGGGCCTCGGCTCGGGCATGAGGCGGCCACCGAGCAACAGCTCGTCGCGCAGGTCCAGCAGCGGGGCCAGCTCGGCGACGGCGGCCTGTCGCTCCCGCACGATGTCTGGCGGCGCGGGCGACGAGAGCCACGCGGCGAGCGTCTCCTCTCCCGGCCCCGTGCCCGTGGTGTCGAGCAGATGAAACAGCGAGGCGTGGCCGTAGATGTCAAGATCGGCTGCGTATGGGTGATCGCGAGAGGCTGTCTGAGTGTGGCGCAGCGGCAGCCCGGACCAGTCGCGGGCCGAGCGTTTCTGCGCCTCGTTGCTGATGCGCCACAGTTCGTCATAGCGCCGCCACGCTGAGAACAGGCGGGCGTGGTAGGCGACGAGGCCGGCGAACCCAGCGAGCAGCGCGAGACCAGCGAGCACAAGCAGCGTCGCGCGCCACCACAGCCCCCAGCCGAGCGCGGCGGCGGCGAGGAGAAACAGGAGCAGGCGCAGGTTGGCCACGCGGTCCATGCGCTGGGTCCGGGCGTCGCGTTCTCGAGCGAAGCGAGCTGCGCGTTCGGCGTATACCTCGTCGGGGCCGGCAGCCATTGGCTCGTCCGGAGCGTGCTGCGTGGGCTGGTCGTTCATCGAGGTGCTTTGGGTCAAGGCGGGTCTCCCGAATTGTACGACTCAAGGCAACAGGCGGGAACGCCTGCGCCACGGCGGCGCCCACGAGAACCTGCTCGTACGGCGCCGCTCTCATCACTCGTTGCTCAGTGTACACGCCTGGTTCTGCTGGCCGTGCGCCGCAGTCCCGCCGCAGGGGTGGTGTGCGATGCTTGGCGTGGGCGGGGAGGGCGTATAATAGCGCTGCCTCCCTCGAAGCCCAGGTCGCGCGGGATCGACCGTCTAGGTGAGATCCCCCGTGCTCACTGCGGCAGGCGGCCCGTGAACAAGTGCGCTTGCGGATAGGAGGTTGAAGGACATGGCGGTGGCGGAACACGCGCAACAAGGGCATCCGGGGCCGGAGTGGTCCATCCCGCGCTCCAGCGTGGTGAGCTGGGTGCTGTACGACCTGGCGAATACGATCTTCAGCCTCAGCATTGTCAGCCTGTATTTCTCGCTCTGGGTCGTGGACGCGATGGGCGGCTCGGACCGGCTCTACGGCAACGTCAACAGCGTCTCGATGGCGCTGATGTTCGTCTCGGCCCCGATCATCGGCGCGCTCTCGGATCAGATGCCGCGGCGGATGCCGTTCCTGGTCGTGAGCACCCTCCTGTGCGTCGGCCTCACGATGTTCCTGGGCACGGGCGGCCTGGTCACATCCCTCGTCCTGTTCGGTTTGGCCAACTATTTCTTCCAGGCGGGCTTTATCTTCTACGATGCGCTGCTCCCGGAGGTCAGCACCGAGGAGAACCGCGGCAGGGTCGGCGGGATCGGCGTCGGGGTCGGCTACCTCGGCTCGATCATCGCCATTCTCGGGGGCCGGTTGCTGCTCCCCGAGAACCCCGCGCCGGATGACTATCGGAGAGTGTTCCAGTTGACGGGGCTGCTTTTCCTGGGATTCGCGCTCCCGGCGTTCTTCTTTGTCCGCGAGCGGCCCCGGCGGGTCGCGCCGATCGGGCTGCGCTCCATCCGCCGGGCGTTCACGGAGATCGGGCAGACGGTGCGACGTGCCGGCCGCTACCCCGGCCTCGGCCGTTTCCTGATCGGGCGGGCGTTCTACGCGGACGCGGCAAATACGTTGATCGTGTTCATGAGTATCTACGTGACGCAGGAGCTGGGCTTCACCACCACCGAGGCGCAGTACCTTCTGCTCGCGACGATTCCGGCGGCGGTGGTCGGTGGCTTTGTGTGGGGCGTCGTTGTGGACCGGCTGGGACCGAAGCGGACGCTGAACATGGTGCTCCTGCTTTGGCTCTTCGTGCTCGCGTTTGCGGCGGCAATCCCGGTGCTGGATCTACCGACGTCATTGATATGGCTCACCGGGGCGCTGGCCGGAATCGCGCTCGGCGGGTTGTGGACGGCGGACCGCCCATACATGCTGCGCCTCACCCCGCCGCGCTACCTGGGGCAGTTCTACGGCTTGTACTCGATGGTCGGGCGCTTCGCGGCAATCGTCGGCCCTGTGCTGTGGGGGTTGATCGTGACCACGCTGGACTGGGGACGCCCCGCCGCGGTCGC
>JALZOC010000440.1 GCA_030857365.1 Acidobacteriota bacterium | reverse complement strand
CGACGCCGACACGTGCGAACGTCACCGTCAACGGCAGATGGCGGGGACGAACGCCACTCACCCTCGACGATTTGAGGTTCGGCTCGCACACCATCCGGGTGGTCGCGCCGGGGTTTTCGGTCGCGCGCGAACAGGTGACACTCTCGGCCTCGGCGCCTTCGCGGAATGTGGCCGTGCGTCTCCAGCGGACCCCCGCGGGGCGCAGTGGCGGTGCTCGAGGGACCGCCGCGCGCGGCTCCGCGGCGCCGGACGCGGACGCCGCGCCGAGCGGGCCGTTCACGGGTTCGATTTACGTCGATTCGCGCCCGCGGGGAGCGCGGGTGCTGATTGACGGCCGCTTCGCAGGAACCACGCCGGCGCGGATCCTGGACGTCACCATCGGCTCTCACGTCGTCCGGCTGGAGCTTGCCGATCATCGCTCGTGGACCGTGAGCACACGGGTCGCGGCAGGGGAGGAGGCTCGCGTGAGCGGGTCGCTAGAGCGGATACCATGAAGGCAACACTCGCGCTCGAAAACGGACTGTGGTACGAAGGGGACGCGGCAGGCGCCGCGGGGGAAGCCGGCGGCGAGGTCGTGTTCAACACGAGCATGACCGGATACCAGGAGGTCCTGACCGACCCGTCGTACTCGGGACAGATCGTCGCGATGACGTGCCCGGAAATCGGCAACTACGGCATTTCGCCGGACGACGGCGAGTCACGCGCGCCGAAGGTCGCCGGCTTCATCGTGCGCGACGAATCCCCCGTCGCGAGCAACTGGCGATCCCACAGCACACTGCGCGACTACCTGGTCCGGCACGGGATCGTCGCGATCTCCGACGTGGATACCCGTGCGCTGACGCGCGTCCTGCGGTCGGCGGGAGTGATGCGGGGGATTATCGCGACCGGGGAGGCGGATCCCCGCGAGCTGGTCGAGAAGGCGCGCGCCGTGGCGCCGATGGAAGGGGCCGACCTGGTCCGCGGCGTGACCTGCGAGGCGGCATTCGACTGGAAGCCGGTCGCCTCGGACGAGCTCACGCCCGTGGCCGAACGGCAGCCGACGCGCGCGCTGCGCATCGCGGCGTACGATTTCGGGATGAAGTGGAACATCCTGCGCCGCTTCACCGCGTACGGCTGCGACGTTCGCGTCTTTCCGGCGACCACGCCGGCGTCAGAGCTTCTCGCCACGAATCCTGACGGCGTCTTTCTCAGTAACGGTCCCGGGGACCCTGCCGCGCTTGGCTATGCGGTCGAGAACGCGCGCCAGCTGGTGCAGTCGGAGGTGCCGGTCTTCGGCATTTGTCTCGGGCACCAGCTGCTGTCGCTGGCGCTCGGCGGCTCGACCTACAAGCTGAAGTTCGGGCACCGCGGCGCGAACCATCCCGTCAAGGAGCTCGAGACCGGCAAGGTGGAGATCACGTCGCAGAACCATGGGTTCGCCGTGGACCCCGACTCGCTGCCGGGGGACGTGAAGATTACGCACGTGAATCTGTACGACGGGACCGTCGAGGGGCTCCGGCACGAGACCAAGCCCGTCTTCTGCGTGCAGTATCACCCGGAGGCGGCTCCCGGCCCGCACGATGCGGACTACCTGTTCCGGCAGTTTCTGGATGTGATGGAAGAACGCGGCTGAGCCGCAGATAGACAAAGGACATTGATTGAGACGGACGAACACCGAGTTGCGCCCGGCTAGAGAGCCCGCAAGCTGAAAAGATGCCCAAACGCACCGACATCAAGCGCGTCCTCGTCATCGGGTCCGGCCCGATCGTCATCGGGCAGGGCTGCGAGTTCGACTACTCGGGCACGCAGGCCTGCAAGGCGCTCAAGGACGAAGGGCTCGAGGTGATCCTCGTCAACAGCAACCCGGCGACGATCATGACGGACCCGGAGATCGCGGACCGGACGTACGTCGAGCCGCTCACTCCGGAGTTCCTGGCGAAGATCATCGAGCGCGAGCGGCCCGACGCCGTGCTGCCGACTGTCGGGGGGCAGACGGCGTTGAACCTGGCCGTGGCGCTGGCGGAGAACGGCACGCTCGCGAAGTACGGTGTCGAGCTCATCGGCGCGCAGATCGACGCCATCATGGTGGCGGAAGATCGCCTGAAGTTCCGCGACGCCATGCGCGAGATCGGCTGCGACATGCCCGAAAGCCGGCACGTCCGCAACATGGAGGAGGCGATCGCGGCCGCGGAGGTGATCGGGTTCCCGATCATCATCCGGCCCTCCTTCACGCTCGGCGGCGTCGGCGGCGGCATCGCCTACAACATCGAGGAATACCGCGAGCTTGCCGGGCGCGGCATCGATCTCAGCCCCGTGCACGAGATCCTCGTCGAGGAGTCGGTCATCGGCTGGAAGGAGTACGAGCTCGAGGTGATGCGCGACTGCGCCGACAACTTCGTGGTCGTCTGCTCGATCGAGAACATCGACCCGATGGGCGTCCACACGGGCGACAGCATCACTGTCGCGCCGGCGCTCACGCTGACCGATCGCGAATACCAGCGCATGCGCGACCTGGGCCGCCGGATCATCCGGCGCGTCGGCGTCGAGACCGGCGGGTCGAACATCCAGTTCGCCATCAATCCGGCGGACGGCCGGATCATCGTGATCGAGATGAATCCCCGCGTCTCGCGTTCGTCGGCGCTGGCGTCGAAAGCCACGGGGTTTCCGATCGCGAAGATCGCGGCGAAGCTGGCGCTCGGCTACACGCTCGACGAGATCCCGAACGACATCACCCGGCTGACGCCCGCGTCCTTCGAGCCGACGATCGACTACGTCGTCGTGAAGGTCCCGCGCTGGACGTTCGAGAAGTTCCCGCGGGCCGATCGGACGCTGACGACGCAGATGAAGTCCGTGGGCGAGGTGATGGCGATCGGGCGCACGTTCAAGGAAGCTTTCATGAAGGCGTTCCACTCGCTCGAGCTCGGCGGCAGCGGGCTGCTGTTCGGCCAGAACACGCGCCAGGGCGACACCGGGTTGACCGTGGAGGAGGAAGAAGGGGCGCTGCAGCGCGAGCTGAGCGTGCCGACCGATCGCCGCATGTGGGCCGTGTTCCGCGCGCTCGACCGCGGGTGGACGGTGGAGGAGCTGCACGAGCTCACGAAGATCGATCGCTGGTTCCTGGTCCAGTTCTCGCAGATCGTCGAGCTCCAGCGATCGGCGGGCCTCGTCGGCCTGCGCGGCATCTCGCGCGACATGCTGCGGACGCTGAAGCGGTCAGGCTTCGGCGACAACGAGCTCGCGGGCATTCTGGGCGCCGACGCGCAGTCGGTCACCGCCACGCGCCTGGAGCACGGCATCAGGTCCGCCTACAAGCGCATCGACACCTGCGCCGCGGAGTTCGAGTCGTTCACGCCGTACATGTATGGCACGTACGAGAACGAGTGCGAGGCGAACCCGACCCCGCGCCAGAAAGTGGTGATTCTCGGCAGCGGCCCGAACCGCATCGGCCAGGGGCTCGAGTTCGATTACTGCTGCTGCCATGCCGCGTTTGCGCTGCGCGAGGAGGGGTTCGAGACGATCATGATCAACTGCAACCCCGAGACGGTGTCGACCGACTACGACACTGTCGACCGGTTGTACTTCGAGCCGCTGACGTTCGAGGACGTGTCCTCGATCATCGAACGGGAGCGCGAGGCCGGCGGGGACGTGGCCTGCGTCGTCCAGTACGGCGGGCAGACGCCGCTGAAGCT
>JALZOC010000048.1:7773-10416 GCA_030857365.1 Acidobacteriota bacterium | reverse complement strand
CTTCGAGCCGACGTGATACCAGACCTCCGTATGCACGATCGGGGTCGAGTGGTCCTCCAGGAACACCACCCGCAGCCCGTTCGGCAGCGTCGTCATCGTGTAATTCAGCCTCGTCGGCCGCGTCGCGGCGCGGACTGCCGGATCGAGCCCGAGCAGGGCGGCGACCGCGACGATCAGAGCGGTAGAGGTCCGGAACATCGCGTAGGTCATGAGGGGTGTTCCGATTATGACACTTCTTCAGAGGTTCCACCGGAGCCACGCTCGCCCACGGCGTCCTGTGGCGACTATCCGGGCGCGAACCACGACGTTGACAGGCCGCTCTAGAACTCCGCCTGCGGCGGCCCTGCAGGCTTGGTGTTGACAGCCGACACCAGCCTGGGCTAGTGTCGGCATTCGACACTATGGCTCGACACGCGATCCCCGACCTCCTGCCTGGCACGCTCGACCTGCTCATCCTCCGGACGCTGCAAACCGACTCGCTGCACGGCTGGGCGATCTCGGAGCGCATCCAGCAGATCTCTCGGGACGTCCTTCAGATCAATCAGGGCTCGCTCTACCCCGCCCTTCACCGGCTCGAGCACAGGGGCTGGATCGAGGCCGAGTGGGCCGTCTCTGAACTGGGTCGGCGGGCCAAGTACTATCGCCTCACGCCATCCGGCCGCCGGCAGTTGGCGGTCGAGGCCGGAGAGTGGGAACGCATGGTCGCGGCCATCGGTCGGGTAATGAAGCTGGCGTAGGTCCATGAATCTCCGCGATTGCTTCTTACGCGTTCGTGCATTGGTGGCGCCTCGCCGCGTCGAACAGGAGCTCGACGAAGAGCTCGCGTTCCATCTCGAATATGACACGCAGAGACACATCGCGAATGGACTGAGCGCCGCGGACGCCCGCGCTCGGGCGCTGGCGCGCTTTGGCCCGGTACCGCTTGTGGCCGACCGGTGTCGCGACGCCCGCGGCACAGCTTGGATCGATGACGTGGCACGCGACGTCATCTACGCAGTCCGCACGTTCCGCCGCGCTCCCCTCGCCGCTTTCACCATCGTCGCGACGGTAGCGCTCGGCCTTGGACTGGTTGCTGCGGTCTTCACGTTCTTCAACGCAATCCTGCGCGTCGATGCCGCGCGAAAGCCCGGCGAGCTGTTCGCGGTCGTGTTGCCGACAAGGCCTGGCGCAGATTCGTTTGTGCCGTTCACCTACGCGGAATACGAAGCGTTGCGCCGCGAGACCCGCGTTTTTGCCGATGTCGCTGCCAGTGCGCGCAGCATCGAAACACGCATCGAGGGGCGCCCGGTGAGCGGCACCCTGGTGACCGGGAACTTCTTCCACGTCCTGGGCGTCCAGGCGGTGCTCGGGCGCACGTTGACACCCGCTGACGACGAGCTGTCTACCGGCGCGCCGATCGTGCTCAGTCATAGAGCCTGGATCAAACTGTTCGCAGGCGACCCGACGGTGATCAGCCGCAGCGTGTCAGTCAACGGCGTGCCGTGCGAAATCGTAGGCGTCATGCCGAAGGACTTTGGCGACCTGGGCGTCGGTCCGCGCAACTACTGGGCGCCGCTGGCGCTCGGCAAGCTCCGTCAGCGCCATGCGGGCCGAGAGGACGAGCTACCCGTCGACGTCGTGGGCCGGCTGGAGCCCGGAATCTCGTCGGAGCAGGCGGCGGCTGGGCTCAAGGTGTGGGCTTCGGGACGAGCCAACCTGCCTGCCCTGAGCGCCCACGACGCGAAAGCGGCCGGTGATCGCCCCGTGTACATCAGGCTGAAGCCGCGGCAGCGTACTCTGGCCGACTGGCTGCAGGTTCTCGCGGTGTTCTCGCCGATTTTCATCGCGTTCGGCTTGATCCTGATGATCGGCTGCGCGAATGTGGCCAACCTGCTGCTCGCGCGCGGTGTCTCGCGCCAACGGGAGATCGGGATCCGGCTGTCGCTCGGCGCGTCACGCCGTCGAGTCGTCCGGCAACTCCTGACCGAGAGCCTCATGCTTGCTCTCGCGGCTGCGGCATGCGGCTTCGCCGTTTCCCGGATAGGTCTGGAGGGTGCGTTTTACGCGGCGAGTACCACGATGCCCCCGCAATTCGCCGAAGCAGTGGACCTTGGCGTGCCGTCTGCGGACTGGCGGGTGCTGGTGTTCCTGATTGCCGGCGCCGTCGTCGCGACCCTGTCCTTCGGGCTCGTGCCGGCGTTGCAGGCCACGCGCATCGAACTGGTCCGCGCGAGTCGTGGCGAAGTCACGAGGGACGCGCGCCCAGGCCGCGCGCGACACGCCCTCATCGCGGTCCAGGTCAGCGCATCGGCCCTCCTCCTGATCTGCGCCGCTGTGTTCCTGCGAAGCGCCGTTGCCGCAGCTGTGGCCGATCCCGGCGTCCGGACGACCGATACGATTACGGTTCCGATCGGGGACGAGTCTCGACGCGCGGCGATCATCCGTGAGGTGACGGCCCACCCGGCAGTGTTCGCTGTTGCGGCGGAGGCGCCGCCCGTGCTGGCGGAGGCGTCCGTTTTCGCTGAAGCGACGGCAGACGAGCCGGCGGGCGACTCCCCCGGAATGCGGAGAAGCGGGTCGATCGACTACAAGTTCGTCTCGCCGGAATATTTCCAGCTGCTCGACATCGACCTGATGAGAGGACGCGGTTTCACGGACGCGGAG
>JALZOC010000048.1:0-7763 GCA_030857365.1 Acidobacteriota bacterium | reverse complement strand
TCCGAAAGCGCCGCGCGGAGGCTCTGGCCAAACGGTGAAGGCCTCGGGCAGGTCGTCCGGATTCAGGCAGCTCGTCCGACAGATCTGCAGGGGCCCGGCGCCTCACCGCGTCCTTCCCGCGCCTACACCGTCGTCGGCGTTGCCCGAGATGTGCGGGGCTCAGCAATATTTCAGTTCTTCGCCTTCTCGGGCGTGTACCTGCCGATCGATCCGCAACGCCCTGGGACTGCGCTCATGCTGCGTGTCCGCGGGGATCCCGAACCAGCGCGCCTCGCTTTGCTCGATCGCCTCTTGCGGGTCGATCCGGCCCTGGATCACGAAGTCGCGACGTTGCGGACCCGGGCCGGCATGGGGGCTTACATTCTCCAGATCGTCTTCTGGGTGACGGTCGTACTCGGCGGGCTGGCGCTTGCGCTGACGGTGTCGGGCCTCTTCAGCATTCTGTCCTATCTCGTCGAGCAGCGCGCGAAGGAAATCGGCGTGCGGATAGCCCTTGGTGCGACGACAAAAAGCATCGCGGCACTGGTGTTATCGCACTCGGCCCGCCCGGTCGGCCTGGGTCTTCTGGCCGGTGGCGGACTGGCCGCCGCGCTTGCGATCGTGCTGGTGTCGACACTCGGTTGGGAGGTCGGCAACACGGTCCGCGTGTTCGATCCCATGGCGTACGCTGCGAGCCTGCTGGTCATCGTCATCGCGTGCGGGCTGGCGGCCTTGGTGCCCGCCTTGCGCGCCGCGCGCGTCGATCCGATCGCGACGCTCAGAAACGACTGAGGCAGGTCGCGGCGCGAGGTGCGAGCAGTGGACTACAGTCTCACCGCGCTGGTGATTCCGTTCCAGGGGACTAGCGAGTCAGGCGAGCCTCGAGCTCGGCGAGCCGCGCCTGCAGGTCCGAGAGGGCCTTGCGAAGCTCCGGCAGCCGGCGGAACACGGCCGATGCGCGCAGCCAGTCCCGATTGGCAATGGCTGGATACCCGGAGATGAGCGACCCGGGTTCGACGGAGTTGGGTATTCCTGTCTGCGCGGTCGCGACCGTGCCCCTGCCAATCGTGATGTGCCCCGCCACGCCGACCTGACCCGCGAGGGTGACCGAATCCTCGATCGTCGTGCTTCCGGCAATACCGACCTGCGCCGCCAGCAGGACATGCCGGCCGATGGACACGCCGTGCGCGACCTGGACGAGGTTGTCGATCTTCGAACCGGCCCCGATGCGCGTCTCGCCGACGGCCGGCCGGTCGATCGTCGTGCTGGCGCCAATCTCCACATCATCCTCGATGGTGACGCCGCCGACCTGCGGGATCTTGTGGTGGGTGCCCTCGGGGGTCCGCGCGAAGCCGAAGCCGTCGCTGCCGACCACCGCGCCGTCCTGGATGACGACGCGATCGCCAATCTGCACGCGCTCGCGTATGGAGACGTGACTGTGGATGACGCAGTCGCTGCCCACGCGCGCGCCGCGCGCGATGACGGCGTGCGGATGGACCGCGCTCCGCGGGCCCACATGCGCCCCCTCCTCGACCACCGCAAACGCGCCGATCGACGCCGTCGCATCGACCGTGGCTCCCGGCGCCACCTCGGCGAGCCGGTGGACGCCGGCCGGTGGGGTCACGGCGGGCGTCAGGAGTGCCACGGCTTTCGCGAATGCAAGATAGGGGTGGGCCGTTCGGAGCACCGCGCACGGGGCGCCGGCGACCCCCTCGCCGGCAATCACCGCGGACGCGCGCGTGTTCGCCAGGTGCGCCGCGTACCTGGGGTTCGTGAAAAAGGTGAGATCGCCAGCCGCCGCCTGCTCGATCCCGCTCACGCGCACGACCTCGATCTCGCCGTCTCCGTCCAGACGGCAGCCGAGACGATCCGCTATCTCGTGGAGCTTCAAAGACGGCAGTATATTGCGCGAAGCCGGAAGGCGGAAGCCACGTCTGGTTACGCCTGTATGGCGACCCGCTCGAAAAACTTCACGAAGTGCTCGAGCTGCAGGGCATTGGCAATGTCGCTGACACGCCGCTCCCGTTCCTCGTCGTCGAGGCCCATGGCGCGGCGCAACTCGGAAAGCGGAGCGCTCTTCTCGTTCGTCCAGACGATGCCGTCGAGGCCCTGCCGGGCCCCGCGCATGGACAGGTAGTGCCCGACCATGCGGAAGGCGAAGTAGTAGGCGATGACGTTGGGGCCGGGCACGAGAAAGAGGAGGCCGGACCCGACGAAGCCGAACGAATCGACGATCAACCAGAAGCGGTGCTTGTCGAAATCGCGCCGGAGCTGCTGGCGCAGCATCGTGACGGCGCTCTCCTGCTCGAGGTCGTCAGGATAATACAGTCGCGCGGTCCCCTGCCGACGCAGGTGCCAGAGCAGGCGCTGCTCCGCGATGCTCTCGGCGACCCACCGCATGGAGCGCGCTTTCGTCCGGGCGACCCACCCATCGTGGGGGCGTTCGGCGTGCCCGTGCCGCCGCTCGTGCTCGGCCTCGGCCAGGAGGACGGAAAACCGCTTCTTGAGCCGGCCGAAGAATCCCGGCGGCGCTTCTCCGTCGGCCTCCAGCGGTTCGTCCGGGACTTCGCAGTACAGCTCGTACCGCGACGAACCGATGGGCACGAGGTACACATCCATCGAGGTCACGAGAATATTATGCCCTCCTCTCGCGCCCCCCGACCTAACACCTCCCCGCCGGCCAGGATTGGGTGGCCTCGGCACGCGTCAGCACCTCGTGCCGCACCTCGTATGGCGCGCGCCGGGCGCGGTCAGATACGTCGCCCGCCCAGCAGCTGCAGCACGATGACGATCAGGGCAATCACGAGCAGCACATGGATGAGTCCCCCGGCCACGTTCATCGTGAATCCCAGCAGCCAGAGAATCACCAGTACGACGACAATTGTCCAAAGCATGCTCATCCTCCCGCCGCATGATCGCGGCCGGACTCATCCGTGCAAGCGGGGTGCCACGGAATCCTGCGTGCCGTCAGGGCCGGTGATTCCGGTGTGGACTCTCAGGGCCTGCGACGGACTTTGCGCGGCGTGCGCGGCGGATTGACGGCCAGGGCAGGACGTCCGGCTTCCACCCATGCCGCCGTAATGAGCGACGCGGTACCCGCGATGGCATCCGACAGCCGCTGTTCGAGGATCGGCCCGGCCTTCGAAAAGAACAAGGTGAAATAGGTGTCGTCGTACGTCTCGCGGCCGGCGATTGCGGTCCTGTCGGCGTCGAGCACCCGCTGCACGAGCGGGAAGCTGGCCGTCAGGGTGTCGAAGATGAACTCGCGGGCATTGGGTACCGGAGCGAGGGGCCGCGGAGCCATCTTGAGTTTCGATCGGTACCGCTCGAACAGGTCGCTCTCGAAGCGCGCGTGAATGCCCCACTGGCCGGTCAGCTGCCCGTCGTAGTTGAGCGCCGAATGGAACGGCACGTGCGCGTCGGACGCGTAATGCGCAAGGACCGAGGAGAAGAACCGGATGTTCTCCCGCGAGTAGCCGGCTTTCTGCGTGAACGCCTCCACGAGCTTGACGTAGAACTCCTCCGCCCGCCACGGCAGCGTGCCGTTCTTCAGGACGAACTCGGTTCCGTAGCGCTTGACCGCCTCCTCGTACACGTGGGGAATCTGTGCGAACGGGTACGGGCCGTATGCATCCATGTCGAGGAAATGCCGCGGCGGCTCTTCCAGCCATCCAGCCGTTCGCCACAGGTCGGGATCGATCGAGTGCTCGACGATCGACTCCCGGTATCGCTCGAAGAACGGGCGGATCTCGGCCGGGAGCAGGGAGATGACGCGGCCCATCACGAACCTGTGCGCCTCGAACCCCCACGCGGTCCCCGGCGCCGGCAGGCCGACGAGGATCAGAAGCGCGAGCGCCAGCACCCGGATGTTTCGCATGCGCCTACTATACTGTCCGGATCAGCCGCCGCAGGGTTCGAAGGTTCCTCGCATCCCAGGGGTCCACGTCGCTCCGTCGTGTGCTCGCCGGCGTCTCGAGCTTCGGCGTTTCGAGCAGCATCGGCAGCCCGTGAAAGCGCGCGTCGTTCAGCAGCCGGCGGAATGGCTCGAGGCCCAGGCAGCCCTTTCCGATGTGCTCGTGGCGATCCACGCGGCTCCCGCACGGCTTCTTCGAATCGTTCACGTGAAAAACGCGGATCCGATCCAGCCCGACGATCCGGGCGAACTGCCGGAATGTGTCTTCGTAGCCCTCCTCCGAGCACAGGTCGTAGCCGGCCGCGAGCAGGTGGCAGGTATCGAGGCAGACGCCCACCCGCGGCGAACCGCCGACGTGATCGAGAATGGCGGCCAGGTGCTCGAAGCGGTGCCCCAGATTGGTGCCCTGGCCGGCTGTGTGCTCCAGCAGGATCGTCGTCCGGGCTGTCGGGCGCGACGCCAGGAGTGATGAGATCCCCTCGCCGATGAGACGGAGTCCCCCGGCCTCCGTGCCGCTGGTATAGGACCCGGGATGCATCACGAGCCCCGCGAGCCCGAGCGACTCCGCGCGGTCGAACTCCTCCAGCAGCGCCGCCCTCGACTGACGTCGAAGCGAGGAGGCGGCGGCCGCGAGGTTGATCAGATAGCTGTTGTGTGCCACGACGGGGTGAATCCCCGTCTCTTCGACACGCCGGCGAAACAGCGCAATCTCCTCCGGCGGCAGCGTGCGCGCCTTCCACTGCCCCGCCGACTTCGTGAAGATCTGGAGCGCGTCGCACCGCGAAGCGGCCGCGCGATCGACAGCCCGGGGCAGCCCACCCGCGATGGACAGATGGGCGCCTAGCCGTGGCATGTCACGCGCCGAACACTTCCGCGCCGAACCGCGAGACCGTGGCCCCGTGCTGCCAGGCGTCGGCCCGAAGGCCCGCTTTGAGACATGTCCGCCTGAGGAACTCATCGACCGTCCAGCCCCACTCGACGGCGACCTGCGGCAGCAACAGGCCGCGCCGGCTGCCCTGCTCCGCCACGAGACCATGACGTCCGATTTCGATCGCGCCGGGGACCGCCGGATCGATCGGCTCGAGAGGACCGAGCACCGAGACTTCCACGGACACACCGGGCAGTTCGGCGGCGCCGATTGGCGTGAACCGTGGGTCCGCGCTGGCGGCATCCGCGGCGCAGCGCGCCACATCCGCACCGAGATCCAGCCGCGGGTCCAGCGTGCCGAGGCACCCGCGCAGCTCTCCCCGCACCTTGAGCGTCACGAACACCCCCGACGCGCCAGGGAGCGGGATCGCGGACGGCGAAACCGGCACCGGCGTGCCGGCGACCTGCACCGCCACCGCCTCGCGCGCAATCTCGAGCAGCGCCTGTTTCTGAGAGTCACTCAACATGGGCCATCAGCTATCAGCACGTAGCGCGGAGACGCGGCTCCGCCGCGTACGACATGGAATTACAGGAGACCAGGAGTTCAGAAGAATTCTTAGTTTCTTCTGATCTTGTGGCCTCCTGTGATCCCCTTCACCCTTCAGCCTTGACCCGGGAGTCGAAGTTCCCGAACGCCGCGGCCATGTACCCGACGACCCCGTCGTAGTCCCCGGAGACCTCCCCCGAGTGCGCATACTTGAGCACGCGGCCGGCGGTCGCGCCCAGTGCGCGCGCCGCCAGCATGACGGCGATGGCGGCCCCGCCGCCGCACGCCACGTATCGGCCGCGCTCCGCCGCGGGATACTGCTCGAAGAGGTGCAGCAACCCTTCGGGATCGAAGTCCTCCACGCATTGCTGCACGCGCGCATCGAGCGTCGCGGCGATCGGCGCGGCGAAGTAATGCGAAAGGTCCGTACTGGCGACGAGCAGCGCCCGGCGGCCGGCGAACGCGGTGCCCAGCGCCGTCCCCAGCCCTTCGATCGTGGCGCGGCTCTGCTGGCCGATGAGCACCGGGACGATCGGCAGCCGGGGAAACACCGTCTTGAGGAACGGCAGCTGCATCTCGAGCGAGTGCTCGCGGCGGTGGGCGGCCGGCAGCGCGTGGACCACGGGAAACGCTGCCAGAGCCTGGGCGCCCGCCTCGTCCACCCTCACAAGCCCAAGCGGGCACTCGAACCCCCCCTCGGGCCACAGCGCCGCCCCCTCGAAGGCAACGAAGTGCGAGGGGCCCACAAGGACGGCGACGTCGAAGTCGTCCCGCGCGGCCGCCTTGTATGCGTACGCGCTGACAGGACCCGAAAACATCAATCCCGCATGCGGAGCCACGATCGCGCGCACACCGCGGCCGGGCCCGTCGGATGCCGCGGCCAGGTACTCACCGACATCGCGCGCGAGAGCGTCCGGAACGCCGGGATACCACGAGCCTGAAACCGCCGCCGCCCGGATGGCCATGTGTTGAATCCGCGATCGCTCCGCGAGCCGTGACCCGCAACTCGTTGGTGATAGCATCCGTCAGATGTCGCACCGTTTCACCCGCGAAGACCTCGATCGCATCGCGCGCCTCGCCCGGCTGGAGCTCGACGCGTCCGAGCAGGACCTCTTCGCGCGGCAGGTCGCCGGCATTCTCGAGTACGCTGAACAGATTCAAGCCGTCGACACCACGGGGATCGACCCCATGTCGCACCCCCCTGGCGGGCAGGCCGCGATGCGGGCCGACGTCGCACGGCCGTCGCTGCCCAGGGAAGCGTCGCTCGCCGCGGCCCCCGACGCTGACGTTGCCGCCGGTCTGTTCAAAGTACCACGGGTCCTTGGCTGATGGATCGGCCGTTCAGCGTGCGGGACGTGCGGGACGCCGTCGCATCCGGCCGAGCTTCAGCGGTTGACATCTGCCGGGCTGCGCTCGATCGGATTGCGGCATCCGACGCCGACATCAACGCGTTCCGTGCGGTGGTCCCCGAGCGCGCACTCGCTCACGCGGCCGCCCTCGACGCGCGCCAGGACCGCGCCGGCCTCCCGCTGCTCGGCGTGCCGGTCGCGCTGAAGGACAATCTCTGCACCCGCGGCATCCCGACGACCGCCGGTTCGCGCATGCTCGAGGGCTACCTTCCCCCCTATGACGCCGCCGTCGTGGAACGGCTCGAAGCCGCAGGGGCGGTCGTTGTCGGGAAAACCAACTGTGACGAGTTCGCGATGGGCTCCTCGACCGAGAATTCCGCCTACGGGCCGACCCGGAATCCGTGGGCGCTCGACCGCACGCCCGGCGGCTCGAGCGGCGGATCGGCCGCCGCGGTGGCGGCGCGCATGGTTCCGCTCTCGCTGGGGTCCGACACGGGCGGGTCCATCCGCCAGCCGGCGGCCCTCTGCGGCGTCGTCGGCTTCAAGCCGTCGTACGGCCGCGTCTCCCGATACGGGTTGATCGCGTTCGCGTCCTCACTCGACCAGGTCGGTCCGTTTGCGACGACGGTGAGGGACGCGGCGCTCGCCATGGATGTCCTCGCGGGCCACGACCCGCGCGACTCCACCTCCTCGACCGCCCCGGTGCCCGCGTTTGCAGGCGCGCTCGAGGAGTCGGGCGGCAATCTCGAGGGGCTTCGCATCGGCGTCCCGCGCGCCCTCTTTCACGAGGGGGTCGACCCGGATGTTCTGCAGGCGTTCGACGAGGCGCTCGACGTGGCGCGGTCGCTCGGTGCGGCGGTACTCGACGTGCAGTTGCCGTACAACGCGCAGGCGATACCCGTGTACTACATCGTCGCCACGGCCGAGGCCAGCTCGAACCTCGCGCGGTACGACGGCGTGCGATATGGCTTTCGCGCCCCCGGTGCGCGCAGCCTCGGCGAGATGTACGAACGATCGCGCGAGGGGGGATTCGGCCGCGAGGTCAAGCGGCGGATCATTCTCGGAACCTACGTGCTCAGCGCCGGCTATTACGACGCCTACTACGTGA
>JALZOC010000439.1 GCA_030857365.1 Acidobacteriota bacterium | reverse complement strand
GGTCGGATGAGGGCCGGGAGCAGAAATGAAAACGCCGCATGCGACGGATCGCATGCGGCAGCGGTTTTGGACGAGCCCGCAGGCGCGGCCTACTCGATGTCGGTACCGTTTCCGCCGCTCCCCATGTCGATACCGGTGGCGCCCGCGCCCCGGCTCATGTTCCGGTCGGCCGTGGGTTCGTCCAGAGGAGCGCTGCGCGCGCGCCGCCGCGCAATCGACTCTTCGTCGTACTCCGTACTGGGGTCGTTCGCGTCCTTCGGAACGACCGCCCCGCCGAGCCCCAGGATGTCCCCTTGGCGCGTGGGCATGTCTTCGTCGCTCGGCATGTCGGCGTCGCGTGAGACCTCGTGCGGCACATCCGCGTCGCGCGTCGCGTCGTGTGACATATCGGCGCCGCGTGTCATGTCGTGCGACATACCCGCTTCGCGCGACAGATCGGCCAGGCCGGAATCACCGGGCAGGCCGGTATCTCGGCGCACCGTGTTGTCACGATCCACTGAACGAATCTCGTCTTCCGGATTCATCGGACCGACGCCCTTCGATTCATCGTATCTGTCCATGGTTGGGACCTCCGGCCTCGTGGACGCAAGCAGGATGCCACGGCCCTCGCCGATAGACGCCGTGCTTGCCGGCGCGCTGGACGGCCCGAGGTCGTTTCAGCGACGGCCCACTGACCGGCCGCTGTACCGCGGCTTCGCGCCGTAGCGATCCGGGAAGAAGTCCCGTCCCCTCGCCACCTCGACGATGTTCTTGGCTGCGCCGACCAGGGGGATGGCATTCAGGCCCGTGTCGAGCGTGCCGCTGATCACCCCCTTGCGCCTGATTGTCGAGGCCACGGTGGCGATCGCAATCACGGCGCCCACCCACGGCAGCGAGCGGGACAGGCGGCGCGAGAGCCGGGCGCCGCCCCAACGGGTCACGCGGTGTGTCATTGTCATGCCCTCGAGCGTGCAAGGGGCGTTCCGGCCGCTGACCTGCTATAAAGGGGCAATGCGTGTCCTTCCGGCTCCCTCGCAGCGTCCGTCCCGCGCGAGAGACCGCGGCTGCAGTCCGCTGTGAGGATCCGATGGTGGGTCGTCCTGACCGCGGTGGCGGCCGGCCTCGTGCCGCTCGACCCGCGGCGGGTCGAACGCTGGTACTCCGCAGGGGTCTACCCGCAGCTGCAGCACGCGATCACGCCCCTGACGAACCGGACCTCCGTCGCCCTGCTCGATCTCTCCGTCGCGCTGTGCGTCATCGGCGCCGCCTGGGCGCTCAGCCGGCGCGTCTTGCGCCTGGGGGTGCGCCGTGCATTCCTCCGCTCCGCCGGCTCGCTCGTCACCGTGGGCGCGGTGGGGTATCTGCTCTTCCTTGTCCTCTGGGGGCTCAATTATCGCCGCGCCCCGCTCGAGCGGAAGCTGGACTGGGACGCCTCTCGAATCACCCGCGGCGCCGCGGTCTCCCTGGCGAACACCGCTGCGCGGTCCGTCAACGGGGGCTTTGCGGCGGCCCATGCGGGTGAGTGGGACGTCCGGGCCCTCGAACGATCTTTCGCCGAGACCCAGCATGCGCTCGGGGCGGAGCGCGGAGCCGTGCCGGGCGTGCCCAAGCGTTCGTTGCTGACGCTGTATTTCCGGCGCGCCGCGATTGACGGGATGACGAATCCCTTCTTCCTGGAAATCATCGTGAACCCGGAGCTGCTCGGCGTCGAACGGCCGTATGTGATCGCGCACGAGTGGGCTCATCTCGCCGGGTACGCCGACGAATCAGAAGCCAACTTCGTCGCCTGGCTGACCTGCGTGCGCGGAGATCCGCTCGCGAGGTACAGCGGCTGGCTGGCCGCCTACGAACAGGCCACCCGGGCGCTGCCGCGCGACGCGCGAGAAGAGCTGACGCCGCTCGCCGCCGGTCCACGGGAGGATCTGCGCGCGATCGCCAACCGCTACGAGCGGTCGTCGCCGACGGTGCGAAAGGCCGCGCAAGGCGTCTACGACGGTTATCTGCGCGCGAACCGGGTGGAGGAGGGGATAGGCAGCTACGATGCCGTGGTCAGGCTCATGCTCGGGACGCGCTTCGGCCCTCACTGGACGCCGCAGGCCCGGGATCCCGGCGAATGGCCGGCCCCGGCGGCGCCGACCGGACGCGCGCCAGCGCCACGCGCGCCAGCGCCACGCTAGCGGCCTCCCTCTTGCTTTCTATGACTCTGCAGATGTGGGGTCGAGTTCGTCCAGTTCGTGTGGGGCCACCGGCCGTGGGGCGCGCCCGATCCGCAGATCGTCGGGGTCCACATCCGGACTCTCCGGATGAACCTCCACGTCTCGCCACTTGCGCCAGTCGCAGTCGTGGCACCGGTAGGGCTGCTTCTCCGTCATCATCTGCCGCAGCCGTTCGAGCGGACCGCGTAAACGCGAGGGAAACACCCGAATGGACTGGCAGGCCGGGCACGTCATGAAGCGTATACCTCGGGGGGGGCTCCGGAATTCTACCACAGCCGCGCCGCGGCGTCTCGAACCGTCACGCCCCGAGCCGGGGGAGTCCGCCCGAGCGGCCGGCCTGCGCTATTCGTCCGACGCCAGCCCCGGGGTCCAGCGAGCAAAGCAGGGCGGATCCTTCCGGTATGTCGGTCCGGACGGGAAAGCTGTGCGCGCCGCGGAAAGCCTGCGCCGTATCCGGGGGCTCGTGATTCCGCCGGCGTGGACGCGTGTCTGGATTTCGCCGGATCCTCGCGGGCATCTGCAGGCGACCGGACGGGACGCGCGCGGCCGGAAGCAGTACCGCTATCACCCCCGCTGGCGCGAAGTGCGCGACGACACCAAGTACCACCGGATGATTGCCTTTGCGCAGGCCCTCGCGACGATCCGCCGCCGCACCTGCGCGGATCTCCGGCGGCCGGGACTGACGCGGGAGAAGGTTCTGGCCGCGGTGGTGCAGCTGCTGGAGAAAACGCTCATTCGCGTCGGCAACGACGAGTATGCGAAACAGAACCAGTCGTTCGGCCTGACGACCATGCGGGACGGGCATGTGGCCGTGAGCGGCGGGCGGCTCCGGTTCGAGTTCCGCGGGAAGAGCGGTGTCGAGCACGACATCGACCTGACCGACCGGAGGCTCGCACGGATCGTCAAAGCGTGCCGGGACATACCCGGATACGACCTGTTCCAGTACTACGACGAGAACGGCGACCGGCAGTCGATCGGCTCCGCCGACGTGAACGGGTATCTTCAGGAGATCACCGGCGCCGACTTCACGTCGAAGGATTTCCGCACGTGGGCAGGCACGGTGCTGGCGGCGCAGCTGCTGAAGGATTTCGAGAAATTCGATTCCGAGGCGCAGGCCAGGCGCAACATCGTCCAGGCGGTGGAAACCGTGGCGAAGCGCCTCGGCAACACCAAGGCCGTGTGCCGGAAGTGCTACATCCACCCGGCGGTGTTCGACGCCTACCTCGACGGGTCGATGATCAAGACCGTCGCGCAGCGCGCCCGCCGGGCGGCGCAGAAGATGGAGGAGCTGTCCGCAGGCGAGGCGGCCGTCCTCGGCGTGCTCGAACGGCGGCTCGCGAGGGAAACCAGGCGCCGGGCGAGCTGACGGTCAGCGTCCGCTGATGCGGATCCCGCCGTTCGTGCCCTCGATGTCGACGCGGGCCCCCCCGCCATTCAGCCGTGCCTCCAGCCTGCGGCGGGAGGGCTCACCGCTCGTCTCGAGCTGCAGCCCGGTCGTGTCG
>JALZOC010000438.1 GCA_030857365.1 Acidobacteriota bacterium | reverse complement strand
CCCCTGTACCGCGGCGGTCAGTCGGGAATGGGGCCCGGCTCGACCGGCGGGGTCACCGGCGCCTCGCTGCCATGATGGCGCCGGATCCGGCCGTAGATCCACGCGCCGAGCGCGGCGACGACGTAGGAATAGGAAAGGACGACGAGCGCGAGCCGCGGGTTGGAGGCGATGAGCGCAAGGGCGACCGCCCCGATGAACAGGGCGAAGTACGAGCGGCGCCAGCCGACATCCATCACCTTGACACTGCGGAAGCGCACGGTGCTGACCATCAGGAACGCAGGCACGAGCACCATCGCGAGCGCCGGCAGCGCCGCCTCGCGGACGTGCAGGCCGTAGGGATACCAGAACACCGTCGATGCAATCACCGAGGCGGCGGCGGGGCTCGGCATGCCGACGAAGTAGCGCTTGTCGGTTGACGCGCTCGTCGTCGCGCTCTGGACGTTGAAGCGGGCCAGCCGCATCGCGGCGGCGGCCACGAAGAGGAAGCCCGCCGCCCAGCCGAGCCGCTGCAGCGGCCACAGCCCCCAGGTGAACGCGAGGATGGCCGGCGCGAGGCCGAACGACACGACGTCGGCGAGCGAGTCGAGCTCCACGCCGAAGGCGGAGGAGGAATTCGTCAGCCGGGCGAAGAACCCGTCGAGCGTATCGAGAATCATCGCCATCGCGATGAGCAGCGCCGCGGTGTCGAAGTCGCCGCGCGTCGAATAGACCACGCAGGCGTACCCGCAGAACAGGTTCGCGACAGTAAAGAGCGACGGCAGGAGGAACACGCCCCTCCGAAAGCGGTGCGGTCTGTCCTCCCGTCGTCGCTGGCGCGTGCTATCCAGCACCGGCGCTCCGGAGCAGCGCCAGCACCGTTTCGCCGCCGACCACGCGTGCGCCGACCGAGACCCGCAGCTCGGCGTGCATCGGCAGGAAGACGTCCATCCGTGAGCCGAACTTCATGAGACCGACGCGCTGTCCCCGCTCGAGCATCTCACCCTCCCGCACCCGGCACACAATCCGGCGCGCCAGCATGCCGACGACCTGCCGGAACACGACCGTCTGGCCGGCATGGTCGATCCAGAGCTCATTGAGCTCATTGTCGTTCGAGCCCTCATTGTAGGCCGGCAGGAACGCGCCGCGCCGGTATTCGATCCGCTGAACGCGACCGTCCACGGGTGTCCGGTTGATATGGACGTCCATGGGCGAGAGAAAAATCGTGATCTGCTTCCACTCGCCTGGCGGCGCCCACCGGCCATCGCTCGGGCCCGCGATCATCACGCGGCCGTCGGCCGGCGACACCACGAGGTCGGGGTCCGCCGGCACGTGGCGGTCGGGGTCTCGGAAGAAGTACGTCAGGAATCCGCCGAGCGCGACGAACGATGCTGCGAGCAGCGGACGGCGCCGCGCGGCCAGCGCGACGGCAGGCACGAGGGCCCCCGCGATGAACGGAAAGCCGGCACGATCGATTTTCATGAGAACCGTGGCTCAGAGACAGGGTGACCGTCGCGCGGACCAGCGGCCGCGGGCGGGTACGCTCGCCGGCGGCTGGTCCTCGTGAACTGTAGTGGCGCGGCGACCGCGTTCAATGCCGTGCGGCGTGCGGCGCGTCGCCGTCGCTGGTGTGCCGGCGCAGGATGCTCTCCATCTGATCCTTCAGGTGGAGCTTGTGCTTCTTCAGGCGGATTTCCTCGACCTGTTCGGGCTCGGAAAGAAAATTGCGGGTCGTGAGATCGTGGATGCGTTCGTCGAGGTCGTGGTGCCGGGTGGCCAGCTGGCGGTACTCGTCGTCGGTCTGCAGCAGTTCACGCTTCAGCGCTTCGAAATCCTTTGGCATTTGCGCCTCCCTCCTCGAGATGAGTCACGGGGCCGAGCGGTCGTTCACACATGGTGGGCGGCCATGACGGCAACCTACCACAAGACCCGGGCACCTTCAAGGAGGCCACGGCGGCTGCAACGCCTCCTCCCCCAGGTTGTGACGCCAGAGCACCAGCGCGTCCTCCTCCGGGTGGCTGTAGTAGCGGCTGCGGACGGCGGCGACCGCGAACCCCAGCCGCTCGTACAGGCGGAGCGCGGCGGCGTTGGAGCGCCGCACCTCGAGTGTCGCGTGCGTCGCGCCGGCAGCCGCGAGATCGGCCAGGACATGCTCGAGCAGGGCCGTGGCGATTCCCTGCCGCCGCTCCCCTTCTTCAACCGCGAGGGTGTTGATGTGCACCTCGTCCACAACGAGCCAGCAGGCGCAGAACGCCACGACCCGCCCGTCCTGGAGCTTGACGACGTAGACGCGCGTCACGTCCGAGTGCCGCAGCTCCCGCGCCAGCATCTCCCGGGTCCAGGGGTTCGCGAAGGAGGCGGCCTCGAGCGCCACCACGCGATCGAGCTCGGCGTCCCCGGCAAGCCGCGAGATGGACCAGGGCCGCTCCTGCATGGCTCACGGGACCGGCGCGCGCCGATCGCGCGCCAGCTCGGCATCCGGCTTGCGGACGTAGAGGGGAATCACCGCGTGCGGCCGGATCGCCCGTTCCGGATGAGCGGCCGCGATCTGCCCGATGATGGCCGCCAGCGGAGGCGGGTGCAGCACGCGCGTCGCGTTGCCGAACCGGGCGAGGATATCGTTCCGGTACCGCACGGCGCCGTCACCGATGAAGACAGGTGCGGCCCCGTCGGCGGTCTGCGGCCACAGGTCGCGCAGGGCGCCCGCGGGAGCCGATTGCGCAGCGGCGACCACCCGCTCCCCGTCCGGCTCGTACAGCTCCGCGAACACTTCTCCGCGCTGGGCATCCATGCAGGCGGCGATGCGGGTCGTCGGATTGATGGCGGCCCGTGCGAGCGCTTCGAGCGCGGACACCGGCACCACCGCGCGGTCCCGCGCCATCGCGAGCCCCTGCACCGTCGCGATGCCGACGCGAAGGCCTGTGAAGGACCCGGGGCCGGCGGCGACCGCGAACAGCTCGACCTCGTCGATCCGGAGCGAGGCCGCCGCCAGCACCCGCATCAAATCTTCCGGCAGGCGCTCGCCGTGCGTGCGCGCGGCGTCGCCGGGGAGATCGGCGAGGATCACCTGATCGCGCAGCACGGCGGTGCTGCCGGCGCGGGTCGTCGTATCGAGGGCCAGGACGATCAAGATCCCAATGTTATACTTTGCCCAGAACCTCCCCTGAATGTCCTCTCCTCCTGCGTCCTCTGAGCCTGCCGGCGCCACGCCGGCCATGCGGCAGTATTTCGAGGCGAAACGGCAGTATCGCGACGCCATCGTCTTCTTCCGCATGGGAGATTTCTACGAGATGTTCTACGAGGACGCGCTGACCGCCGCGCGCGCGCTCGAGCTGACGCTCACGTCCCGCTCGAAGGACTCGACCGGCGGCGCCATTCCGATGTGCGGTCTTCCATACCATGCCGCCGACGGATACATCGCGCGGCTCGTCAGGAAAGGGTTCCGCGTCGCCATCTGCGAACAGATGGAGGATCCCCGGAAGACCAAGGGGCTCGTCCGGCGCGAAGTGGTCCGGGTCGTCTCGCCTGGCACCCTCACGGACGCCGCCTACCTGGATGCGCGGGAGCCGGCCCTGCTGATGGCCATCTCCCCCGCGCACGCGCGACCGGGGTACGGCGTGGCGCTGCTCGACGTCTCCACCGGAGAGTTCACTGCGGCCGAGTACGCGGGTCCCGACGCGCGCCAGGCACTGGCGGACGAGCTGTCCGTCCTGCGCCCGCGCGAGAT
>JALZOC010000047.1 GCA_030857365.1 Acidobacteriota bacterium | reverse complement strand
GACCGGCTCCGCGTCATCGAAGCGCACGGGTGGGACCAACCCGCCGCGGTCGCGGCGGCGATGCGCCCCGAGGCCTACGAATTGATTCCCGTCGGCCTCCACCGCGACGAACCGTGGCTGCTGCTCGTCGACCCGCGGCCTGAGCTCGAGCACCGCTGCACGCTCATCGCGATCCGGAAGCTGATCGGCGTCGCCGTCACCATGGATCGCTACCGCCGCGAGGAGAAGCAGCGCGCCGCGCTCTGGCCGGCGGAAGCGCTCGACGCCGATGCCGAGAGCATCTGGGCCTCCGCCGAGATGTCGGAGGTGCTCTCCGTCGCACGCCGCCTCGCCCCGACCCCGCTGCCCGTGCTCCTGACCGGCGAGACCGGCACCGGCAAGGAAATGCTCGCGCGCGCCATCCACCGCGCATCCGACCGCGCCCACCGCCCGCTCGTGCCGTTCAACTGCACGGCGGTCCCGCGCGACATGCTCGAGAGCCAGCTGTTCGGCTATCGCCGCGGCGCCTTCACCGGCGCCGATACCTCGTTCGCCGGCGTCATCCGCTCCGCTGCTGGCGGCACGCTGTTCCTCGACGAGATCGCCGAGGTGGGCCTGGACCTCCAGCCCAAGCTGCTGCGCTTCCTCGAATCGTTCGAGATTCACCCGCTCGGTGAGCCGCAGCCGATCAAGGTCGACGTGCGTGTGATCGCCGCGACGAACGCCCGCCTCGAGCAGCTCGTCTCGGACGGGCGGTTCAGAGAGGATCTGTTCTATCGCCTGAACGTGGCGCGCCTGAGGCTGCCGCCGCTTCGCGAGCGGCGGGAGGAAATCCCGCCGCTCGTCGAACACTATCTGCGCAAATACGGCGACGAGTTCAAGAAGGGCCGGCCTACCGTCAGCGACGAAGCGCTCGAATACCTGCTCCTGTACAGCTGGCCCGGCAATCTGCGCCAGCTCGCCAACGAGTTCCGGCGCATGATCGCCATGGCAGATGCCGACGTGACCCTCACCCCCGACATGCTGTCGCCGGAAATCCGGTCGTCCCGCCGCACGATCGCCGCGACGCCCGCGGCCGACGCGGAGGTGCGGGTGCGCCTCGACCAGCCGCTTCCCGCAGCCGTCGAGCTCCTCGAACGGACGATGGTCCACCAGGCGCTGGATCAGTCCCACGGACGGGTCGAAGAGGCCGCGCGGCGGCTCGGGATTTCGAGGAAGGGGCTGTTCCTCAAGCGGCGGCGCTGGGGCCTGCACCCCGCGCCCTGACTCAGTCCTGGCCGAGCGCCCGCTTCGCCTGGCGGTTGTGCCGGATCACGTGCGCCGTCGCCCACTCCCCGATCTGATACACGCTGATGGCGCCCACGATCGGATGCGTGATGCCCATGCTGCCGCCCCGCTCGGCACTCAGCGTCTCGAGCGCGAGCCCCATCATCGCGCCCGCCGCCTCCAGGGCCGACACGGCGTCGGCACGGCGCACCGACGAGGGGGGCACCGTCCTGGGCGGCGCCTCGAGCCGGTCCGGAATCGACGCGACCACGTCCGTCCACGCGCGCTCACGGAAACTCTCTCCGACCGGTACCGCCGCGGGAATCTCCCCCGAAATCATGCCGGCGAAACGCGCCGTGACGGCCGCCACGTGCCAGCCAATCTGCGCCGCCGACCACCCCCCCGCCGCCGGCCGCTCCGCCGCCTCGTCGCCTGCGTCGCGCAGACGCGCCAGCAGCCGCTCGTTGGCCTCGGCAAACGAACCCTGAAGCCGCGCGGTTCGCGCCGCATGCTGCGCCATGTCCATCACGCTGCCCTCCGAACCCATCCCCAATCCCCAATCCCGAATCCCTACGTCGGACGGCCGCCGTAGAACGACGGGACCGGCATGTCCCGCATCGTGTGGAGCCCCGGCGCAACTTCGAGAATCTTCGGCAGCGAGTTCACCACAATGGCCGCCGTCGCGATGTCCCCGTGAACACCTCCCGCGATCTTCATCTTCAACGCCGGCGACCCGGTAATCTCGACCGAATCGTACGATTCCGGCGCGCCGAGATACGCCTCCATGTGCAGAGTGACCACGGGAACGCCGTCGCAGTATCCGACGCCGTCCTGGACGATCCCGCAGACGAAGCCGGGATCGACGGCGAGGAACTCGCTCGCGACTGCCTCGGTCGCAATCCTCGGCTGAATTTCATCGGTGATCCGCTCGAGCTTCCAGCCGAGCGCGTCCGCAATCATCGATACGGACTCCGCCAGGCCCACGTGCCGGACGCTGCCGTCGTCGACCTTCCGCTGAAACTGCTCGCGCGTCAGGCCGGCGCCGATCTTCTGCTGAAATGGCAGGCGCCGAATCCGCGCATCCTGCACCCGGTCGATCCGGATCGCGTGCACCCGCTCGCAGACGCCGGTCAGCGTGATGGGAAGCGCGTCCATCACGAATCCCGGATTGACGCCAGTGCCCAGCACCGCCACCCGTGACTTCTTCGCCAGCTGGTGAATCAGCCGCGCGTACTTCAGATTCCGCCGCGTGGGATACGCGAGCTCTTCCGTCGTCGACACGATCGGCACCCGGAGCTTCAGGATCTCCTCCAGCTGCGGAAGCACCTTCTTGAGCGACGAGCTCGTGCAGAGCACGACGACGTCCGGTTTCGCGGCGCGGATCGCTTTCTTGACGTCCGCCGACACCTTCACGCGGAGCCCGCGTCCGAGGCCCGCAACCTCGCCGAGATCCCGGCCCGCCTTCGCCGGGTCGATGTCGGCCGCGCCGACGATGCGGAAACCCTTCCGCGCCGCCACCTGGCGCACGACCCCCGCGCCGATTGGGCCCAGCCCGACGTGCATGACCCTGATCGGGCCCGTTCTCGTTGCCATCACGCGACTCCTGTGAAATATGAAGCGAAGGCGATTATACCTGCGCGCTCGCGCGTGGCCGGGCGCGCCGCGGGTTCTGGTGTAGGATTGGCGCGTGTTCGCGCGTTCTGCCGTGGTGCTGTCCCTGATGACGCTCGTCGGCACGGCGGTTCCTGCGCAGCAGCCTGGCCGCGCCGCCGCTGCGGGAGCTCCCGGGGGGCTCGCGGCGGCTCCCGCAAGCGCCCGCTCGCCGAGAAACGCGAGTTATGCCATCAGCGCCCGGCTCGATCCGGGGAGCCGCACGCTGACGGGCGACGAGCTGCTGACGTGGCGGAACACCTCCCGAAACCCGGCGACCTCGCTCCAGTTCCACCTGTATTACAACGCCTGGCGGAACACACGCTCCTCGTGGATGCGCGAGCAGGCGCTCCGCGATCCGGCCGCTGCCCGGCGCCCCGAGCGTGACTGGGGCTGGATCGACATCACCAGCCTCCGGATCATCCAGCGGGGAGGAACGCCGGTCGACACGATCGCGCGGGCGCGGTTCATCGCACCCGACGACGGGAATACGGACGACCGGACGGTGCTGGAGGTGCCGCTCGATCGTGCGGTCGCGCCGGGGGAATCGGTCAACGTGCAGATCGCGTGGTCCTCGCGCGTGCCGCGCGCCTTCGCCCGGACCGGAACCCTCGGCGACTTCTACTTCGTGGCCCAGTGGTTCCCGAAGATCGGAGTGCTCGAGGACACTGGCTGGAACACCCATCAGTTTCACGCCGACACCGAATTCTTCGCCGACTTCGGCACCTACGATGTGCGGCTCACCGTTCCAAAAGGCTGGATCGTGGGCGCCACGGGCATCGAGCGCGACCGGCGCGACGAGGCGGACGGCACGACGACGCATCGCTACGTTGCGGAGGACGTCCACGATTTCGCCTGGACGGCCAGTCCGCACTTCGTCGAGCGAACCGCCAGATTCGAGCATCCGGCGCTGCCGCCGGTCGACCTGCGGCTGCTCCTCCAGCCGGAGCACGAAGGGCAGGCGGAGCGGCACTTCGCCGCCGCGCGTGCCGCGCTCGGGAGCTTCGGCCAGTGGTTCGGGGCCTATCCGTACGGGCATCTCACGATTGTCGATCCGGTATGGCAGAGCGACGTGGAGGGGATGGAATACCCCACGCTGATTTCGGCGGGCTCCCGCTGGATTGCGCCGGGCGGGGTCATGGTGCCCGAGAGCGTCATCGCGCATGAGATCGGGCATCAGTTCTGGCACGGCATTGTCGCCACCAATGAGTTCGAGCACGCGTGGATGGACGAAGGCTTCACCGCCTATTCAAGCGCCCGCCTCCTCGAACAGTCGTTCTCCCAGGGTCATTACGTGAAGCGCTACTTCGGCGGCTTCGTTCCCTGGGTCTTTCGCGCCTTTCCGCTGAGCCGGGCGGTGGACGGGGGCCTCATGCGGCTCTATCGTCCCAACGCGGACGCCGAATCGCTGTCGACCCCGACCTGGCAGCAGTGGCCGGGCAGAGGCGGAGCCCTCACCTACGGCAAGACGGCGCTCTGGATGCACACGCTCGAACGGATGGTCGGATGGCCCGTGCTCCAGCGGATCATGGCGACCTATTTTTCGCGCTGGTCGTTCCGCCACCCGAAACCGGAGGATTTCTTCGCCGTCGTCAACGAGGTCACCGGCCGCGACTACACGTGGTTCTTCGACCAGGTGTACCGCGGAGCCGGCGTGTTCGACTACGGCGTCGCGCTGTTCCGCAGCGAGCCGAACACCGCGCGCGGATACTTCGGGGACTCCGGGCAGCGGAGGTTTACCGCATCGGAAGGGCGCCCGGAGGAGTACACCACCACGGTCGTCGTCCGGCGGCTCGGCGAAGGTCTGTTCCCCATCGATGTGCGTGTGGTTCTCGAGAGCTCCGAGGAGCTCCGCTGGCGGTGGGACGGCCGCGACCGCTGGAAGCGGTTCGAAGCCGTGAAGCCCTCGCGGGCCGCATTCGTCGAGATCGATCCGGATCGCGTGCTGCTGCTCGATGTGAACATGACGAACAACTCGGCGACGCTCGCGCCGAGCGCTCCTGCGGCGGCCCGCAAGTGGTCGCTCGCCTGGCTCGTCTGGCTGCAGGACCACCTGCTCACATACGGGTTCTTCGTCTGATGCCGGCGAGAGCTGCGTTTCGGGACGGCCTCACGCGCGTGAACGGCGCACCGGTGATGCTGGGGGGCATGTACGCCGTCACGCTGCTGGCCGCCCTGCCCCTCGCGTACGTGCTGAGCGGTACCATTGCGGCACACCTGGGCTCCAGCCTTGCCGCGGAGGGGGCCGCCAGGGGCACCAGCTACGAGTGGTGGCAGGAGTTCACCGCACAGGCCGAGGGCCTTGCGAAGACGTTCACGCCATCCATCGCCGGCTTTGGTGCCGTGCTCGACAACCTCGAGGGGATTCTCGACAACGTGCCACTCGCGTCGAGCATCGCGGCCGTGACGGCCGTCTGGCTCGCCGTGTGGTCGTTCCTGAGCGGCGGCGTCATCGACCGCCTCGCGCGGAGGCGCCCGACGCGGCCGCATGGGTTCTTTGCGGCGTGCGGGGTGCATTTCTGGCGGCTTCTCCGGCTGGGCGTGCTGGCCTGGCTCGTTTACGCGTGCCTGTTCCGGTATGTTCACGGATGGATTTTTGCGCGCGCGCTGGGGGCCTTGACGCATGATGTGGGTGTTGAACGGACCGCCTTCCTCTATCGCGTCGCGGGCTACCTGCTGTTTGGCGCCCTCCTGGTGGCCTGCAACATCGTCTTCGACTACGCACGCGTCCGCATCGTCGTGGAGGATCGCCGGAGCGCTATCGGCGCGCTGCTGGCCGGCGGCCGGTTCGTACGGCGTCACGTGGGAGCTGCCATCGGTTTATACACGCTGAATGCCCTGGCCTTTCTCGTGCTCATCGCGGTCTATGCGGCCATTGCGCCTGGCGCGCCGGGCGCCGGATGGCGGGCGGGCGCTGCCCTCGCGATCGGCCAGGCATACATCGTCGCGAGGGTGTATCTGAAGCTGCTGTTCTATGCATCGGAGACGGCGCTCTTTCAAGGCGCGCTGGCGCATGCGGCGTATACGGCGGCCCCCGCGGTCCTCTGGCCCGACTCACCGGCCGCAGAGAGCATCGTGGGCGCCGAGCGCTCCCGGCCAGCCTGACGCACCCAGAAGACATGGCCTCCCAGACCTTCAAGAACGCGCGCATTCTCATCGTGGACGACGAGGAGGTGAACGTCGATTTGCTCCGAAGGCTGCTTCAGCGCGCCGGCTTCACCCGCATCGAAAGCACGAACGACGCCCGGGAGGTGGCGGCCCTGTACGTGAAGTTCCGGCCGGACCTGATCCTGCTCGATCTCCACATGCCGCACCGCGACGGCCTCGAGGTGATGGACGAGCTGAACAAGATCGCGGAAGCCAGCTACATGCCGATCCTGATGCTCACCGGCGACGATACGCCGGAGGCGAAAAGGGAAGCACTCTCGCGCGGCGCCAAGGACTTCCTGAACAAGCCGTTTCACAGTGACGAGGTGCTCCTCAGGATCGGCACGCTCCTCGAGACCCGGTTCCTGTATCTCCAGATCCAGAGCCAGAACCAGATCCTCGAGGCGAAGGTGCGGGACCGCACGCGGGAGCTCGAGTCGGCGCAGATCGAGATCATCGAACGGCTCGCGCGCGCCGCGGAGTTCCGCGACGACAACACGGGGCAGCACACCGAGCGCGTCGGGCAGATGGCCGCCCTCCTCGCGCGTCAAATCGGACTGCCGGATCCGCAGGTGTCGCTCATCCGCCGTGCCGCGCCGCTCCACGACGTGGGCAAGATCGGCATTCCGGACTCGATCCTGTTGAAGCTCGGGAAGCTGACCGCCGATGAATTCGCGCTCGTGAAGACACACACACGCATCGGCGCCCGCATCCTGTCCGGCAGCCGCTTCACCATCCTGCGGCTGGCCGAAGAAATCGCATTCAACCACCACGAGCGCTGGGATGGAGAGGGGTATGCCGGGGTGGCTGGAGCGGCTATTCCACTGGCCGGCCGCATCGTCGCCCTCGCGGACGTTTTCGATGCGCTGACGCAGAAGCGCCCCTACAAAGCGGCCTGGCCGATGACGGAGGCTGTCGCGGAAATCGACCGGCAGCGAGGCAAGCAGTTCGATCCCGCGCTGGTGGACGCCTTCCTCCAGGTCGTCGAGCAGCGGCAGCCTCAGATGCCGCTGATGTAGCGGCGAGCTTCCGCCCGAGCGGCGGCCCCACACCATGACCACACGCGCAGGAGACATCGCGGACTGGCTGCGTCAGCAGATCGTCGCCGCAGGGGTCCGGGGGTTCGCGGTCGGTCTGAGCGGCGGCGTCGATTCCGCCGTGGTCGCGCGGCTGTGCCAGATGGCCGCGCCAGGCAGGGTCGTCGGCGTCATGATGCCGTGCCACAGCGCGCCGTCCGACGAAGCCGATGCCCGCGCGGTGGCGGAACACTTCAACATACCTGCGGTACTCATCGACCTCGCGCCGGCCTACGACCGGATGGTCGAGGACGTCGAGGCAGCCTTGCTGCAGGTGCCCTCAGCCGACCCGTCCCCCGCCGGCGGAGACGCTGAGGACAAGGCGCCCATGCCCCTGGCGAATCTCAAGGCTCGACTGAGGATGGCGACGCTGTACGCCGTGGCTGGATCGCGTGGGTATCTCGTCGCGGGGACGGGAAATCGCAGCGAGCTGATGATTGGCTACTTTACGAAATACGGCGACGGGGGGGTCGACGTCCTGCCTCTGGGCATGCTCATGAAAGGTGAGGTCGTGAGCCTCGCCCGTGCGCTGGACGTCCCCGAGGCGATCATCGCGAAACCGCCGAGCGCCGGGCTGTGGCCGGGGCAGACCGACGAGCAGGAGATGGGGTTCAGGTACGCGGACCTCGAGCGGTATGTCACCGAAGGCCCCGACGCCATCTCGCCGGCGCTGGCCATGCGGATCGAACGGCTCGTGCGGGCCAGCGAACACAAGCGAACGCGCCCGCCGATGCCCGACTTGGACTGACGCCCTCCCCGATCCCCGATCCCCGATCCCCAATCCCCGATCCCCAATCCCCGATCCCCGATCCCCGATCCCCGACTCAAATCCAGCCCATCGCCCTGAGGTTTTCCACGCTCCGGCGGATCTGCGCGATCTCGTACGCGACGATCTCGTCGCCCGGTGCGCCTCGCTCCCACGGCGTGCGGCTGTCCGCATCCTCGCTCAGCCGGTTGATACGGAGCCGCCGGAGCGCCGTGCCAAGCTCCCGCGCGCTGCGCGGCGGGTAGCCCTTCCACCACCCGGCGGTAAACAGCCGGATGTGCCGCGATTCGAGGGCGCCCGGTTCGATCGACGCCGTCAGTGACGGCGTGTGCGCGGCGAGAACCCCGGCGATTTCCACCAACGGCACGCACCCGTCGCCGATCGCGCAGCGCACCAGTCTGTAGCCGTCGTCGGTCGGCTGGGCGACATAGTCCTTCAGGTGGACGTGCCGGATGCGATGGCCGGCGCGGTGCGCGAATGCGACGGGGTCCTCCCCCACCGAGTAGGCATTCCCGGTGTCGAACACGATGCCGACGTTCGCGCCCGCCTCTTGCGAGATATCGACCAGCTCTTCGCTGCCGAAGTCCTGGTGATCCTCGATCGCGATGACCAGGCCGGCGTCCGCCGCCCGGACAGCTTCGCGTTGCAGCGTCGCGCGGCCGTGCGTCACCATGTCTCCCCAGCGCGCGCCCCAGGAGGCGCGCGCGCCCTCGAGCACGGGTGTGAGGTGCAGCCGAATCATGGCGGCGCCGACCGCCGCGGTGTCGCGCACCGCGCCGGCGAGCGTTTCACCCGGCGTCTGCGAGAGCCAGTAGCTGCAGATGAGGGTCTCGCCGGCGAGATCGTCGCGCATGCGCGCCAGCTCACCGTCGGTTGCGCCGGCGAGCCATCGGCCGTCGAGTTCGATACACCGTGCGCCGAGCTCGCGCGCGAGCGCGACGAACCCCGCCATCCCGATCGCGCGATCGTTCCGGCGGGAGGTGCCGAGGCCCTGCAACCCGACGGTGTAGGCCAGCCCGTAAGGGTTCAGGCCGACGCGCAACATCTCATCGACGCCTGCAGGTCCGCGCGGTTCCACGGCTCCTGCCGGTCAGCACGTGCACGTCGCACGTCGCACGTGACAGGTCGGACGTTGCGCTCGTGCCATGTGGCACGTGGTAACGCTTCAGCGCCCCCCCGCATACATGACGAAGGCGAAGAGCGTGTCTCCGCTCGCGACGAGCAGGTACTGACGGCCGTCGAGCATGTAGGTCTGCGGTGGATTCGTCACCGGGCCGATCCGCGAATGCCACAGCGGCTTGCCCGTCGTTGCGTCATGCGCCACGATGTTGCCGCCGCCGTCGCCCCCGAACACCAGCCCGCCCGCGGTGGCGAGCAGCCCTCCCCCGCCGCCGGGCCCCCCTTCATACTTGTGCCGCCAGGCCGCCTTGCCCGTCTTGTAGTCGAGCGCCGTCAGGAAGCTGCCGCCGGTGCCCACCCGCGACTCCAGCTTGCCGCCCAGCCCCATCGAACCGCGCGGGTCGGTGTCGAGCAGGTAGAAAATCGAGAACGCGTTGTTCTCCGAGACGTAGAACAGGCCGGTCTCTGGGGAGAACGCCGGCGGTTCCCAGTTGACCGTTCCACCTGCCGAGGGGGACACGATCGAGCCCCCGACCGATGGATCCTTCTCCGGGTTGCGCATCGGCCGGCCCTGCGCGTCCAGCTCCTTGACCCAGTTCGTGGTCGTTCCGTATTTCCTCGTCAGGATGTGCTCGCCGGTGACGCGATCGAGCACGAAGAAGTACCCGTTGCGCGCCGCCGTCATGACGAGTTTCCGCATGCGGCCGTTGACCGGCGCGTCGGCAATCACCGGCGTCTGCGCCGAGTCCCAGTCGTGCATGTCGTGCGGCGCCGTCTGGTAATACCACGCCATCTTCCCCGTATCGACGTTCACGGCCACCAGCGATCCGGTGAACAGGTTGTCCCCCTCGCCTCGCCCCGGGGTATAGGCCGGCGTTGGATTGCCCGTGCCGAAGATATACAGCCTCGTTTCGGGGTCGTACGCCCCCGTCAGCCAGGGCTGCGCGCCGCCGTGGCGGGCGGCGTCGAGACTCGGCCACGTATCCAGGCCGGGATCGCCCGGGTTCATCGGCACGGTGTAGAGCTTCCACTGCAGCTCGCCGGTCTCCGCGTCGAACGACTGCAGGAAGCCCGGCATGTCGAGGTCGTTGCCCGTGCCGGCGATCACGTGGTTGTCCACCACCAGCGGCGCCATCGTCGAGAAGTACTGCTGGTTGAAGTCCGAGATGACCTTGTGCCAGCGTTCCTTGCCGGTCTTCGCCTCGAGCGACACGAGGTAGTTGTCGGGCGTTTCCATGTAGAGATAGTCGTTCCACATGCCGAATCCGCGCGTGGCGATATGGGTGCCCCCGCGCGTTTTCCAGAAGTAGTGCCAGATCTCCCGCCCGTCCCTCGCGTCGATGGCCCACCCGTTGTCCGGCGCGGTGAGGTAGATGGTGCCGTCGACCTCCAGCGCCGACGCCTTGATCGTGACGCTGCCCCCCGTGTCGAATTCGCCCGTGCCTTCACCGCCGATGATGAGGGG
>JALZOC010000437.1 GCA_030857365.1 Acidobacteriota bacterium | reverse complement strand
ATCAGGTCGACGAAGGACGCGCCGAGCGTCGCCTTCGCGAGCCAGTGCGTGTCCTCGAGGCGCGTGACGAATCCCGCATCGCGCAGCGCGCGCGCCGCCGGCACGAGCATCCCCGGCTCGAAGAACAGGTCGAGATCCTTCGTCTTCCGGTAGATACCCGTGTGCTCGTAAATCGCATAGGCCCCCGCGACGACGTAGGGGATTTGAGCGGCGTTCAGGGCGTCGAGCGCGCGTTTGTAGACGGCACGCTCTTCCTCCGGAATCCAGAAGTTCCCGTGCGTGAGAGACTTCCGCTCCTCCGGCGTCAGCGGCGTGGGCCGCCGGCTCCTCAGGTTCGGCAACGTCGGCACCTCCTCGAGCAGGGCTGCGCCCGTCGGCGCGCCTGCTGCGGCGCTACTTGTCGCAGTCGTCCGCGAGCGGCTTCACGCTGGTGACGTCGAGGTGCTTGATGTCCACCTCGGTCGTGGTTTCAACCCTTGGCGATCCCGCAGTACCGGTCGGTGCGTTCGCCGCGGGCCCCGCAGTTCTCGCTTCGCTCTGTTGCTGCGCGCGGAGGACCCCTTGTACCTCGATGCGGCGGCCGACGTGATCGCTGAGATTCACGCCGCTCGCTCCGGCCAGCTGGTAGGTCGCCGATGCGGTGCTATCGCCGGCGGGGCCCGACGCCGCGGAGGTCATCAGGACGAACGTCTCGGAGGCGTCACCGCTCCGAAGGCATCCCGAGACGGTCAGAGCCTGGTTGAGCGGCTGTACGGGGTGCTGGGTCTGCGATTCCGCCACGGGCGTGGTGGTCTGTTCTGGGCGGTTGCACCCTGCCAGCGCAACGGCTGCGAGAAGTGCTGAGCTGACCAGGGCGGAATATCTACTGGGTGTGCGGCGCATGCGACCTCCTGTTGTGGTTGAGCATTGCCGATTGGTCTGCACGATACAGGCCAGCCAGGCGGTGGCGGCGAGACCTCTGGATGCACGGGACCTTCGCGCACCGCCTCAGGAGGACGCCACGCGGCTCTGTGCGCTGGGATAGCGGTCGCGGACAACATTCGTTCGCGCGCGACGGCGGCGGACATCAACGTCAGATGCGAATTGCCCGGCCAACGAAGAACGGACCCAGCCGATCGAGGTAGAGCGCCGTCTGCTGCGTGCGTCTCATGGCCTGCACGACGGCGGATAAGGGAAAGAGCTCCTTGCCGATGAGCCCAATCACGAAGTCGTTGTCGTCGCGGTCGAGCCCATGGCAGGCCAGGCGAACGTCGTGCGCGAAGTCCCCCGCCCCGAACGTCATCCCGATCTGGCCGTGCTCCGCCAGGATGGTGCGCTGCTGTTCGGGCGGGAGCTGCGCGAAGGCGCCGCTGCGCCGCAGCGGATACCACACCGCCCAGGGCCACTCCGCATTGGTGACCGTGCGGCGCGGGCGCTCCAGCAGGACCTCGCGGAGGTCCGGCTCGTAGCCGATCGAGTAGGTGCGGCCGAACATCGTATAGCCCGGCTTGAGCGTCAGCCCCGCCATCGGGCCGGTCGTGAGCCGCGGCCGCACGGCGTCGATGAAGCGATTGGGATCCTCGCTCACCGTGAGCACCGCGATGCCGTGGGGATCGTGCAGGTCCTCGTAGACGACGACTGCTTCCGCCGCGCCGGCCATGTGTGACGCCACGCTTCTCGCATCGGCGCATTCGCCGAACGCCAGAAGCTGCATGAAGAGCCGCCGGTCGGATGTCTGCGGCTGCCCGTCCTTCATTCCACCTCTCTCGCTGAGATCGGGCGGTTCGAGGCGGGCGCGGGCGGGCGTGTCGGTCTTCGACATACGATGGAGTCCTCGTCCTGAACGCGTGTGCTGCTCCGTTATCCGCCTTTTCGCCTGGCGGGGTCAATACCGCCCCGGTTGCCTGGGCGCCGTCAATACCGCGCCATGACCTGGCGGCCCGTCCGGCGCGGCACGTTCGCTGAATCCCTGGCCATGTCCCTGGCAAAGCCTGGCAAGGCCTGGCAGGGATCGATGCTGGCGTACCGCAGCGTCGAACGCACGTGCCACCAGGAGCACGGTTGACGGCATGGCTCATCCATCGCTACGCTCGGAAGATGGCGACCAATCCCGATCACCGACAAGCGGCCGAGGCAAGCCTTCACACGTTCACCTCGCACGTGGAGGCGCACGGGCCGGCCCCGGCCCGCGACACTCTTCTCCAGGAGTGCGGCGCGCTCGCAATTGCCATCCGGGCCTTTCACATGGAAGCGATTCGCTTCCGCATGTTCAACGTGGATCGCGCGATCGCAAAGGGCGGCCTGATCCTGCCCGACGATGCACGGCGCGCCTTCGGCGAGGTGCGCACCCATCTCGAAGCCGCCGGCTTTCACACGCGCTCGCACCAGGCGCCGGGCTGAGCGTTCAGAGGGAACATCGACCCGGTGCGCGCACGCCAGAGCTGCACCTGCAGGGGGCCGGGTTATAATGGCGGTGCTGATGATGCCGCTCACGCCCCTCTCGAACGTCGGAGAGCTCGACGCCGCGATTGCTGAATCGCTGGAGCGCCCCGTGCTCCTGTTCAAGCACAGCCGCACGTGCGGCGTCAGCTGCGAGGCGCTCGACGAGCTGCGCACGCATGTGGAGCGCGCCGAGCCCGGCGTGTCCTACAAGATGATCACGGTTCAGAGCCATCGGCGCGTATCGGACGAAGCCACCGCCCGGTTCGGCATCCGGCACGAAACGCCCCAGGCGATTCTCCTCCGCGACGGCCGGCCGGTCTGGAACGCCTCACACTTCCGCATCACCGCCGTTCATCTCGACACCGTCGTCAACGGCTAGGCCGTCCAGGATCACGGCCAGGGCGGCCTGCACCGGCCCCAACGACGTCAGCTGCGCAACGGACGCTTCTCCTTCCGGCAGCGGCAGCCCCAGCGGATTGAACCACACAGGGCGGATCCGCGCCCCCCGCGCGCCGGCGACGTCCGCCGCGAAAGAGTCGCCGACCATCACGGCGTCCTCCGGCTCACAGCGCAGCTGCTCGAGAGCGGCGATGAAGATCGCCGGGTCGGGCTTCGATGCGCCGACACGTTCGGAGACGACAAGCGTGTCGACGTACCGCTGAAGGCCGCAGACGTCCAGCTTCTGCAGCTGCTCGTCGAACAGGTTGTTCGACACGATCCCCACTTTGACACGGCCGCGCAGGCCGGCGAGCAGCTCGCGCGCGCCGCGCACCGCGCGGCGAACGTCCCGGTACCGGTCCCGGTATGCGGCGGCGGCGAGCGCGACCAGCGGCTCGGGCGCATCCCCTCCGGTGTCACGCAGCAGGCGACGGAAGCGCTCGCGACGCGCGTGTTCGAGCGGCACCCTGCCCAGCATCACGTCGGCATGGAGCTGCTCGAGGAGCGACGAATGGAGCGCCTCGAGGCGTGACAGGGGGATGGCGGTCAGCGCCGCGTCGCAGGACTGGACTGCGGCAAGCGCCTCGCGCGCGCAGCCGCGATGATCGAACAGTGTGTCGTCGAGATCGAAGAGCACGGCGCGCAGCATCCCTGACCTTCCCTGGCGTCTGTCGGACGAGTTCTGCGTGATACACTGCGCGGATGCCCGCGGTCGTGATCGCCGCCCCTAACCTGATGCCCGGCCTGCGCGAACGGCTCGCCGACGAGGGCGAGCTCCTGACGTTTGCCGACACGGAGCCGATCCAGGCACTGCAGATGATCCTGGAGCAGCGCCCCGGACTGATCGTGCT
>JALZOC010000436.1 GCA_030857365.1 Acidobacteriota bacterium | reverse complement strand
AGACCATCTTCAGCCGCATGGGCTTTCTCATCATCGAGGGGCCCGAGCTCGAGGACGACTATCACAACTTCGAAGCGCTGAACATGCCGGCGGACCATCCCGCGCGCGACATGCAGGACACGTTGTACCTGGCCGCGCCCGTGCGCTCGTCGGTCGGCTCCCCCGCCACGCTGCTGCGCACGCACACGTCCGGCATGCAGATTCGGTACATGGAGGACCACGAGCCTCCCGTGCGGCTCATCGCCCCGGGCCGCGTCTACCGCCGGGACAATCTCGACCTGACGCACACCCCGATGTTCACCCAGGTCGAGGGGCTCGTCGTCGGGGAGGACATCTCGCTCGCCGACCTGAAGGGGACCCTGTTCGCGTTCCTGCGGGAGCTCTTCGGGGAGGAGCGCAAGCTGCGGTTCAGGCCAAGCTTCTTCCCATACACGGAGCCGAGCGCCGAGGTGGACATCAGCTGCGGCGCCTGCGGCGGGAGCGGCCGTCATTGCGCGATGTGCAAGCGCACGGGCTGGCTGGAGATCCTCGGCAGCGGGATGGTCCACCCGGCCGTTTTCGAGGCGGTGGGGTACGACGCCGAGCGCTACACCGGCTTCGCGTTCGGGATGGGCATCGAACGCGTCGCGCTGCTGAAATGGGGCGTGGAAGACATCCGGCTCTTCTACGAGAACGACCTGCGGTTCCTGGAGCAGTTCCCGCTGTGAGACTCGTCTACCCGTGGCTCTCGGAGCTCGTGGCCGTTCCCGGCGGCGTGGAGGCCGTCGCAGAGGCCATCAGCCTGCGCGGATTCGAGGTCGCGGCGATCGAGCACGATCCCGTGCCGGTCATCGACTTCGAAATCACCGCGAATCGTCCCGACTGCCTCAACCACGTGGGGCTGGCGCGCGAAGCGGCAGCGATCTGGGGGCTCCGGCTCGCTCTGCCCGAGCACGGCGCGGTCGAAGAGCGCGTGGCCGAGGCTGGAGAATCGGTCGGCGTCGAACTGGACGCACCCGACCTGTGCCCCCGCTACTGCGCCCAGGTGTTCCAGGTCCGGGTCGGTCCATCTCCCGACTGGCTGCGGGTACGTCTCGAGGCCGCCGGAGTCCGTCCGATCAACAACGTCGTCGACGTGACCAACTACGTGATGCTGGAGATGGGGCAGCCGATGCACGCCTTCGACCTCCAGCGGATCGAAGGCCGACGGATCGTCGTGCGCCGCGCGCGGAGCGGGGAACGGATGCACACGCTGGACGGCGTCGAACGGACGCTCGAGTCGGACATGCTCGCAATCGCGGACGCCGGACGCGTGCTGGCCGTCGCGGGCGTGATGGGTGGGCGCGACTCTGAGATCTCGGCGGAGACCACCCGAATCGTGCTGGAGAGCGCCTGCTTCCTGCCGGGCTCGGTACGGCGCACGAGCAAGCGGCTGGCGCTCAAGACAGAGGCGTCGTCGCGCTTCGAGCGCGGAGGGGATGTCGCCGCGCCGCCGCTCGGCATCGCCCGCGCGGCGGCTCTGTTCGCGCGCATCGATGCGGGGATGCCGGTCGGCAGCCTCGTCGACCGGTATCCGGCCCCCCGGGCGGTGGTGCGCCTCCCGCTGCGCGCGGCGCGCATCGCACGCGTCCTCGGGCAGGACGTCCCCGCGGCCGATGTGCCGCGCCTGCTCGAGCCGCTGGGATTCGGCGTGGATCCGCTGGAGGGGCCCGACCGCGGATGGCTCGTGACGGTGCCCTCGTTCCGCGTCGACGTCGCGCGTGAAGCCGACCTGATCGAGGAAGTGGGCCGGCATTACGGATTCGACAGGCTGCCGATGCGCTTCCCCGCGCTGGACGCGCCGCAGGAACCACCCGGCCCCCGGATCACGCGAGATCGGAACGTTCGACTGGCACTCACGGCGGCCGGGTTCTCCGAATCCATGACGTTTGCCTTCATCGAACGGCACGCCGCCCTCCCCTTTTGCGACCCCGGGGCGGAACCGGCGGCTCTCGCGAACCCGCTGTCGGAGAAGTTCGCGGTGCTTCGGCCGTCGCTGCTGCCCGGCCTGGTCGATTCGTGCGCGCACAATCGCCGCCGCGGACGGAAGGACGTTCAGTTGTTCGAAACCGGCAGCCGGTTCACCGGCGCCGGCGAGGGGCGAGCGGCCGCCTTCGCGTGGTGCGGTGCGGCAGGGGCCTCGCACTGGTCCACCGCCGCCAGGCGCGTGGACTTCTTCGATGCGAAGGGCGCCGTCGAGCTTCTCTGCGCGGCGCTTGGCGTCTCAGAGGGCACGCTCGAGTTCGGTCCGTCCACCCGCGCGTGGCTCGTCCGCGGCCGGGCCGCCGAGGTGCGCTCGGGCGCGTCGCTGCTCGGCAGCCTCGGGCAGCTCGCGCCGGCGATTGGCGATGCGCGGGGATTTCCGGCGGGTGAGGACATCTACGTCGCGGAACTCGATCTCGACGCGCTCGCCGCGGCCTCTCGCGGCGATGCGCTCCGCGCCGAATCGCTGCCGCGCTTTCCATCGATCGTGCGCGACGTGTCGCTGCTCGTCGATGAAGCCTTGCCTGCTGCCGCCGTTCGTGGCACTATCCGGTCGTCGGCCCCGCAGACACTCGTCTCGGTGGTTGAGTTCGATCGCTACCAGGGCAAGGGAGTGCCGGCAGGGCGTGTGAGTCTGTCCCTGCGGCTCACCTTCCGCGATCCCGAGCGCACGTTGACGGACGAGGATGCCCAGCACGCCACCGACCGCATTCTCGAGACCCTCCGCGCGCAGCATGGCGCCGAGCAGAGATAGGATCTTCCGGCTCGAGCCGGAAGATCGTTCCGTGGCTTCCGGCTTCAGCCGGAAGAACGATTTTGAAGGAGCGTCGTTTTGGCGAAAGTAGCGACACGCGACATCGACCTGGAGCCGATCGATCGGCTGGAAGAAAAACTCAAGATGCTGGTCGCGATGATCGACCGGCTGCGCGCGGATCAGGCCCGTGCCGCCGACGACAACGCGCGGCTCGCTCGCGAGCTCGATGCGCTCAGGGCGCGCCTCGCGGAGGCTGAAGGGGCGGGCAGCGAAGTCCTCACGCTGCGCGAAGAGCGCGATCTCATCCGGGCGCGCGTGGGCGAGATGCTCGCCCAGATCGAAAGCCTGAAGCTGTAGCCGCGGAACCGGCGTCTCCTCGCAGCCGCCGGACGCCTGGCGCGTCAGACGTTCTATGACCGGTACCCCTATGGAACAGTCCTCCCGCGTCGTGACCGTCGACATCCACGGACAGGTCTACCCGATCCGGAGCGGGCTCGATCCTGCCTACGTGGCCGAGCTCGCCGCCTTCGTCGACGAAAAAATGCGGCTCGCGTCGCGCGAAACGCCGGCCGGCGACACCCTGAAGCTGGCCGTGCTCGCCGCCCTCAACATCGCCGACGAGTGCTTTCGTGCGCGCGACGAGGGACGGCGCCACCACGACGATGTGGTGCACCGGACGGAGGAGCTCGAACGGATGCTCGATCTTGCCCTGGCGTCCGAGCGCCCGCACGCCGCGCCCCCCCGCTGGCCCGTGGCGCAGGAATCCTCGACGGGCGCACCCCGACTGAAGTAAGATCAGCCCTGGAGTTTGAATTCCCTGCTTTGCCCGTGATGGTTCGGAGGCTCGTTTGAGCCGATGTTTCAACACCAAGTGAATCGCGACGCCGCGTGGTGTGCATGCCTCTGCAAGAGGAAGCCTGAAGCGCGGCTTGTGCAGCGGTTCCACCTGCTCTAGC
>JALZOC010000435.1 GCA_030857365.1 Acidobacteriota bacterium | reverse complement strand
GCTCGGTCGCGATATCCGCCCTTCAGTGCCTGGCCCATGCGCTTCTCGCTGACCCCGTCGTGGTAGTCCCAGCTGTTGTCGAGGAAGTTGATGCCGCGGTCGATCGCGCTGCGAATGATCTCTATGGCCGCGTCGTCGGACAGGGTCTCCAACCCGATGTGGAATCCGCCCAGCCCAATTGCGGAGACGCGCTCGCGGGTACGGCCGAGGTCGCGGTAGGGAATGTCGTGATCGGCAGTCATGGATTCTCTTGAAAGCAACCCTGTTGCCGCCGCGTCCTGCGCGTCTTGCGCACCTGCCACCCTCACCGGGTTCGGCCGAATGGCGTGGAAATGTGAGGTCGGCTGCCGTCGATCCCGTGGCCGACGCCTCGTCCTTCAGTCGCAGGAAGCCGCGCTATTTCGCGAGGGGGACCTGGCGCTTCAGATCCTCAAACCAGTTGAGGACGACTTCGATCTGTTCCGGCAGCGCGGCCTGCCCCTCACCCGGAGGAACGATAGCGATCAGCCGACGGCCGTCCGGCATGATGTCGTAGGCCCTCCCGCTGGTCGGCCCGGCGGAAAACAATCGGTCGATGGGGATTCTGACGGGTTCGGTGAATCCGAATCCGCGTTCGATCGAAACCCTCGTCACGTAGAGCGCGCCCCCGACACCCATATGGAACAGCTCTTTGCCGTCCGGGGACCAGACGGGGGAAATTCCGTTCGCCACCCGGTATTTCGCACCAGTCACCGGGAAAGGCTCGACGAAGATCCCGATGATGCCCTTCCCCTCCCCCACTGAGTACGCGATCCAGCGGCCATCGTGCGACCACACCGCGTTGAGCGGAGCGCCGCTCGACCGCACATCGCGGACGGGTTCGAGCTTCCCCTCCGGCAGGGACAACGTCCAGAGTGAGAACCCCGATCCTGTGGACGAACCAAAGAGAAGACGCTCCTCGGTTCGCGACCACGACTCGGGGACGTGTGACGCGCCGTTCTCAGGCCTGGTCAGTCGTCGCGGGGTGTCTGTGCCATCTGCGCGCTGCCAGAAAATCCCCAGGTCCCCCTCGCGATCGGACTGGAAGACGATCCGTTGACTGTCGGCCGTCCAGAGCGGAAAGCGGTTCTGGCCGCCAAAGGTCAGTTGTCGAATGGCGCTCGCGCCCGATAGCTCGTAAATCCAGATGTTCGCCGCGGTGGCGTCGCCACTACCGAGTGCCACGCGCGTTCCGTCCGGGGAAACGCGCGGGGGTCCGTACAGCAACGGCGGGACCTTCAACTTCTCGATCGCTCCCGAGCGGTCCACAAACGCGAGATCGCCGCGGGGCGAGGACCCCGAGAGTGGCCCGGGCACGTATGCCACGGCGCCGTTGTTCGAGATGCTGAACTGGGCAGCGCCCGTCTGCCCACCGTCGGATCGCCTGATGCCTTCGACGACGGCGACCGGCGACCCGCTGGTCGACAAGCGTCCCGGGTCAAACCGTGTCGCCAGCAACACGCCGCTCTGGGCGTAGACCAGATGACCCGTGGGCACGTATCGCGCGTCACTCCCGCCATCGATGATCACGCGCCGTGCGCCGGTCTTCAGCGAGTGCGTGATGATCTTCGACTTCTCCCACTTCTCCGCCGTCGCGCCGGTGGCCAGCGTGAACATCACGGTCTCACCGTCAGGCAACAGTTCGGGCCCATAGGCCTGCTCATCGGGCTTGACCGTGATGAGGAGCTCCGGCGTCCCACCTTCCTCGTGAACTCTCAAGATCCCGCCACTGCCCTGGCCGACAAGAATCATGTCGCCATGCCAGCTCACCCCGTAAGGCCGGGTGGTCGGGCAGAGCGTCACCGCGGTCCCGCCCTCGACGGCGATGCGCTTGAGTGCCTGCTCCGATCCCGACCAGAACACGATGAAGCGTCCGTCAGGCGAGAAGGTCGGGTCCAGAACACCGCCCGCCCCGCCCGCGCCCGTGATGGGACGCGGGTGCAATGCTGATACCGGACGGAGATATAGCTGCTGATTGGCGACGTAGACGATCTGTGCGCCATCAGGCGAGACGTCCACCAGCTGCCGCCCCGCACTGGTGAACTGCTGCCCCTCGGGCAGCGCGATCGTGAAGCGCGCCACAGGCGGTGGTGGCGATGGTCTCCCCACCCACGCGGCGATACCTGTCAGCCCGCTCGCGAGGGCCGCCGTGGCGAGGAATGGAACGGCGCGACGCCAGAGCGGCCGGGAGTCCGCGCCGGCGGCACCGCCGACGGCATGACGATGTGGGTCAGCAGCGATCGTCTCGAGTTCCGCGCGCACGTCGCCGACTGCCTGCCAGCGGCGCCTGGGATTTTTCTCCAGGCAGCGGCGCAGCAGATCGTGCAGTCGCGGGTTCAGATTCTGCGGCACCCAGGCAAGGTCCGGCTCGCGCACCAGCACCGAGGCCATGACGTCCGGTGCCGTGTCGCCCTGGAACGGCTGGCGCCCGGTCAACATCTCGAATAGCACCGTGCCAAACGAAAACACGTCACTGCGATGATCAGCCGGCAAGCCCTTCGCCTGCTCGGGTGACATGTACGCCGCCGTGCCGAGAACCATCCCGGCCTGGCTCGCCATCATGCTCAGCGTCGGAGAATTCGCGAGGCCGGTGGACGTTGCCTCGACTTCCATGACCTTCGCCAGGCCGAAGTCGAGGACCTTGACCTGGCCGTCAGGCGTGATCTTCACGTTTGCGGGCTTCAGGTCCCGGTGGACGACGCCCTTCTCGTGAGCGGCCTCGAGAGCCTCCGCAATCTGGACGGCAATCGGCAGCGCCTGCTCGATCTGCATCGGCCCGCGCTCGAGTCGACCGGCCAGCGTCTCGCCTTCGATCAGCTCCATGATCAGAAGATGCTGACCATTCACGTGCTCCATGCCGAAGAGAGCCGCGATCCGCGGATGATTCAGCGAGGCGAGCATCTTCGCCTCACGTTCGAAGCGGCCGATCCGCTCCTCGTCCGACGCGAAGGCATCGAGGATGACCTTGATCGCTACCGCCCGACCGAGCTTGGTATCCCGGGCGTGATACACGGCACCCATCCCGCCGGCGCCCAGTAGCGCGACGATCTCGTACGAGCCCAGGCGGGTGCCGACGCTGAGGGGCATGCGGTGGAAGGATTATACGTGTCCGCTGTCAGTCCTACCGAGGGGATGAAGCGCGGGGCGCACGCGTGTCCGCTCGGCCATCCTTTCGCGGGATCCCGGCCCCTCGGCGTGGCAGCGTTCGGGGTCGAGGACCGACTGGACGTGCCGCCTCACGAGTTCCCTTGTCGCTGGATTGCGGAACGTCGCTTACCCACACGCCCCGCTCGTCGTCGGTGGTGAAGCCGCGGGTGTAGACGATGAACTGAGTTGGCGGACTGCTGATACCGACGAACCCGAGAAAGCACGCCTCCGCTCCTCGGCCTGGCGTTGCGGCGGTTCCTCGGGATGGGACATGGGCTGCGCAAAACTGGACAAGTGCATCATGATCACGGCCGTGTGGATCAACCGCCTGTCAGAAAGCCGACGGCTCAGGATGGCGGCAGCGTCTGGGCGCTGATCGGGCGCGATGACGCGCCGGATTTCCCCGCGCGCTGGCTTTCTGCGTACGATCCACCTAACGCGGGGCGAGCCGTCGCGTTCGGCGGCGACTCGACGTCCGACGTACTCGTCGCCCGTGCTGGAGCGCGAATCGCCGTGGTCCGACCTGCCGTCACGCACGCCCCCTGGCC
>JALZOC010000434.1 GCA_030857365.1 Acidobacteriota bacterium | reverse complement strand
GCCCCGACCGCCTTCGACAGCGTTCCTACCTGAACGTCCACGCGTCCGTGCACGCCGAAATGGTCGATTGTGCCGCGGCCGTTCGCACCGAACACCCCGCTCGCATGCGCGTCGTCGACCATCATGATGCAGCCGGTCTCCTCGGCCACGCCGCAGAGCGCCGGCAATGGACCCAGGTCGCCGTCCATGCTGAACACGCCGTCCGTGATCAGGAGTCGGCGCCCGCCGGCCGGAAGCCCCTGGATGATCCGGCGGGCGGCCTCCGCATCCTTGTGGGGGAACACCTTGATCGTGGCCCGGCTGAGCCGGCAGCCGTCGATGATGCTGGCATGGTTCAGTTCGTCCGAGATGACGACGTCGTCCTTGGTCAGGATGGCGGAGACCGTGCCGGCATTCGCCGTGAAGCCGCTTTGGAACACGACGACCGCTTCGACCTTCTTGAACGATGCGAGGCGCCGCTCCAGCTCGACGTGCAGCTCCATCGTGCCCGCGATTGTGCGTACCGACCCCGATCCCACGCCGAATTCCTCGGTGGCGGCGAGGGCCGCCGCACGCAGCCGCGGGTGCGTCGTCAGGCCGAGATAGTTGTTGGAGGAGAGGTTCACGACCGAGCGGTCGTCGAACGTGGTGTGCGCCTTCTGCTCGCCCCCGAGGACCCGGAGCCGCCGATACAGGTTCTGGCGCCGGAGAGAATCGAGTTCGTCCCCCAAAAACGCCAGCGGATCCCGTCGCATACGTGGCGAGTATACCTCCCGCCGCCACGCGGCTGGCGGCCCGGGCGGGCCCCCGTCAACCCAGATAGAACAGAATGGCTACCCAGGGAATGATCGCCGCCGCGACATAGAACCCGGCGAGCAGCGCGACGGCCTTGTGGACGGCGGACAGATGGAGCGCTATTCCGAAGAACCCGGCCGTCAGCTTGGCCGTGGCGAGCGCGGGCCCTTCGCCCATCGCGGACATCAGCCAGGCGATGAGCGGGTTCCCCTCGACGTGCGGGCCGTACGTGCTCACGCCGATGTAGGTCAGCACGCCGTCGGACGCCTGCGCGAGCAGGAAGACGATCAGCGCGACGTCGCCGAAAATCCTCCGTCGTGTACCACCCGGGGTGCCCATTTCTACCTCTCGCGCTTCCGCGGCGTCAACCGGCGCTACGTACTACCGGCTGCCGACGCCCCGCCCGCGCGGGTTGCATCAATGCGGATGCCACGGATTACGGCTGAGCGGAAGGGCGCGGCGAGGCGTGGGCGAGGCGGGATGGACAGTTCAGCCGTTGTCGCGCTGCGCGCTCAGCTCGCTGAAGACAACGAGCAGGATCGCGGCGGTCGGCACGGCCAGGATCGCCCCCATGATCCCGAGGAGTTTTCCCCCGATGAGGAGGGCGACGATCACGGTGACGGCGCTCACGCCGACCTGCCGCTCCATGATCTTGGGCACGAGGACGTGATTTTCGAATTGCTGCTGGACGAGGAAAAACACGATGACGAGGATGGCCTTGTTGACCGAGACGCTCGACGCCACGAGCACGGCCGGAACCGCGGCCATGATCGGCCCCACGACAGGAATGAGCTCTCCGATGCCGGAGATGAGCGCCAGCACGTAAAAGAACGGTATCCCGAGCAGCCACAGGCCGATCGCCGACGTGCCGCCGATGATCGCGCCCAGAAGGAGCTGGCCCCCGAGCCAGGCGCTGACCTTCACGGTGATGTCCCGGCTCGCCGCATCGACACGCGGCCGATCGCCGCGGGGAAAGAGGCGGAGCATCGTATCGCGCAGACTGTCGGCGTCCACCAGCATGTAGAACGTGAGAATCAGGATCGTGAAAAGGCCGAACAGCCCGCCGACGACTCCGACGACGGCTCCCATCACGGTGCCGACCGCCTCTCCGCCTCCCGGTCCTGGCGCCCGCTCGACCGCTTCGCGCAGCGTGAGGTGCTCCTTGAGAAGCCCCCTCTCGATCAGGAACTTCTGGCCGCGATCGAACATATCGGGCAGGGCGGCCCAGAGCTGCTGTCCCTGGTCGACGAGCGGCGGGACGATCATGAAGCCGATCGCGGTCAGTGTGCCGAGGATGAACAGGTAGAGGATGAGGATGGCCAGCCAGCGGGGGAATCGACGCGTGCCGATCGGCAGCACCTTCTGACGTTCGATCAGCCGGACGATGGGACTGAAGCCGATTGCGAGTAGACCGCTGACATAGATCCACAGCAGCACGTCCCGCACCAGGTACGCGCACCAGAGGACGATCACGGCAAGCGCCGTCATCGCGATCGCCCACCCGACGACCGATGTCTGCGCCGCGGGCCCGGACGTCACCGGCGAGGCCGCGAGGCGAGAAAGTCGCCGGTGAAGTCCGCGATCAGATCGTAAATGGCGGCGAGCTCCGCCGGCGAGGCCAGGAACACGACGCGGAAGAACCCGTCAGCAGGGTCGGTCCCGAACCCCGAGCCGTACACGCAGAGAACGCCGGTCGCCCGCAGCAGCGCAAGGACGTATTCCTCGTCGGTCACGCCCGGCGGGAGCGCAACCTGCGGCATCGCGTAAAACGCCGCCGTGGGAGGCACGACGGTCATCCCGTCGATCGCATTCAGCCGGGTGTGCGTGATCGAGGCTCGTTCGCGAAGCGCCTCCCGGAAGGCCTGCTGGTGCGATCGGTCCCCGTTCAGCGCCGCCACGATCGCGTGTTCCATCGGACCCGTGCTGCACAACCGTCCGTCGGCGAGCTTCTTGATCCCGGCCAGCAGATCGTCGAGCCGCGGCGTCGCCGCGGCGGCGAGCCACCCCGCTCGCCATCCCGGCGCCAGATACGCCTTCGAGAGCGAGGAGAAGGTAATGACGGGCGCGTCTGGATTGAGCGCGGCCAGGGCGCCGACAGGGCCGTCGAAGGCCAGATCGGCGTACACCTCATCGGCCAGCAGCGGAAAGTTATGCTCATCCGCGAGGCCGACGAGTGCCCGGCGGGCCTCGTCGGAATAGCTCGCGCCGGTTGGATTGTTCGGGTCGATCACCACCAGCGCCCGCGTGGCAGGAGTGATGAGACTGCGGACATGCCCGATGTCCGGCTGCCATCCTTTCTGGGGGTCGGTGCGATAGAACACGGGTCGCGCCCCGATCTTGGCGAGCACGGCCGTGTAGAGCGGATACGTCGGCACGGGGATCAGCACCTCGTCGCCCGGTCCCGCGATCGCGGTGAGCGCCAGCTCGATGCCCTCCGAGGTGCCGGACGTGATGACGACGCGATCGGCCGGCATCACCATGCCCCGCCCGATGCACTCGGCGGCCACGGCGTCGCGGGCCGCCTGGATGCCGACGGAGGGGGCATAGCCGTTCTCGCCGTCCCGCATCGCCCGCTCGACCGCGTCGATCATGTGCGGAGGCGTGCGGAAGCCAAAGATGATGGGATCGCCGATGTTGAGGTAGCGGACTTTCCGGCCCGCCGCTTCGACCTTGCGCGCCTCGGCGACGATGTTACGGATGGCGTAAACGAATCCGCTGACCCGCGGATTGACCCGAATGGCGGCCGGCGTGCGGGAGGTCATCCCGGGAATCTTATCGCGAGCGGGCACGCGGAGATCGCACGGTTCTTCACATTGTAGTGCTCCACTGCAATTTGGCTCATCTGTGTAGAAATGCCTGCCGAGGAGCCCGAAAACGAGCATCTTTTACACCAATTCGCCCCTGTGTGTGTGTCGTATGTGGGACAGCTCTGCTGCTAAC
>JALZOC010000433.1 GCA_030857365.1 Acidobacteriota bacterium | reverse complement strand
GGCTCGCGCTGCCGGCGGCCACCGAGCCCCATCTCGCGACGTTCTCGGCCGAGGGGCTGTGGCGTGGCGAAACGCATCGCCTCTGCGATCGGCCGGGGGCGCTCGCGCGCCTCCTGCAGGAGGTCGCGCTTGCGGGCGCGGAACAGGTGATCCTCGTCAGCGCGTCCCCGCCCGCGGGTCACGCGCACGAGCTGAGCGCGGGCCGGGGCGATCTCAGAGGGCGCGCCGGCGAACAGCTCGGTGCGTTCGAGGCCGCCGGACTTCGGGATGTGCTGGAGCTGTTCGAGAGGAAGTTCGCGGGCCTGTATGTGATCCGCCCCTCGCACAATCCACTGGGACCGCTCGACTTCGGAGGTGTGTACGACGAGCGGTCCGACCGGACGCTTCCGCTGGCCGAGCTGACCGACCGCGGGTACAGCGACGCCTACCGCCAGTTCATCGAGCCCGTCGTGGGTGCCGGCGGCGAGCGGATCGAGGCCGCGGGCCGAACCTGAACGTCTATCTGGCCACGACCTCTTTCTTCTTCTCAGCCGCCGGCTCGTGGAGGAACTGCTCAGCCATGGCGGCAATCCTGGCCGTGATTTCGGCGGCGTGGAGATCGCCGAACTTCTGCCGGAACTTTTCCAGCGGGACAACCGCCTTGGCCATCGCGCGATGGCCGCCCGCGCTGCCGATGTCCGCAAACCAGCGCTTCACGAACTCCCCGGCGTTGCGCGAGTAGCCCAGATTGCGGACGCTCACGATGAGACAGCCGTTCACCACGCCGGCCACGATCGTCCACTTCACGTCCTCGAGCTGCAGGAAGAAATCCGCCGTGTAGGGGATGAAGTCTTCGCGGGGGGCCTCGCCGATGAAGGCGCAGAACACCTGGTCCTTCATCGTTCCCCCCTGGCTGGCCCGCGTGACGTAGTCGAGCCGTTCGAGCGTGATTTCGGCCCCTTCCATCTTGCGGATCAGCGCCGCGTCGGCCAGCGGGTACAGGAACGTGAACGCCTCGAGATCGACGCGGTTGGTGTGCCGCGCGAAGAAGAGCGTGTCGGACTTGATCGCATAGAGCATCGCCGTCGCCGTCCGCTCCGAGATGTTCACATCGACGGCCCGGAGGTGCTCGGTCAGGATGGTCGAGGTGGATCCGTAGTCTGCGCGGATATCCTTGAAGACCGTGCTGTACCCGGTCTGCTCGGGATGGTGATCCACGACCAGGTCGACGCGCTCCAGCATGCCGCCGAAGTAGTGGGGCTGCACGTCCACCGTTGCGATCCGGTCGAACTCCTGGAAGGCTGCCGGTGTGACATGCTCGACGTGGAAGTCCAGCATGTTGGCCATCCGGAGGTTTTCCGGGCGGGTAACTCCCTGAACGGCCCCGATGATCGCGGTGGTCTTGGTGCGGCGGAGCAGGTTGCGGAGGGCCAGTCCGCTCGCGAGCGCATCCGGGTCGGGATCGTTGTGGAGCAGAATGAGCACGCGATCTGCATCAGCGAAGTAGCGCTGGTACTGCTGCACGCGCGCGCGGGTCATCGAACGGCTCAGCTCGGTCGCCAGCGTCGGACGTATGAGCTCTGGGAGGTCGAGATGCGTGACGTCCGGAAACTCCGCCTTCGCCGCGTCGACCGCGCGCCCGTTCGTATGCCCCGTATGCAGGACGTAGATGAGCGTCCCGCCGGCATCACGAATCGCACCCAGCACTTTCTTCAGGCTGCGGCGGCCGTTGTCCTCGATGATGAAGCAGGTATTGGGAGAGATGTCGGCTTTGAGGTAGGTGTCGACGCGGCGGGGGTCGCCGGCGGTCGCCTCAATCCCGGCGTCATGAAGACGCCGGGCCAGCGGCCGGCCCTCCACAAGGAAGTCGACCTCGAAGCTTGGCAGAAGCACCGCGTCCAGCGATCGGATGACGAGCTCGTCCTGGCAGATGGCGACGACCCGCATGTCAGGGGCGCTTTCGGAGCATGACCAAACTTTCATTATACGCCTTCGTTCGCCGGAGCCTCCATCGAGTCGCTCATGGGGCCGCCCTTTTCGCCATGTGCGTGGCTATCGGCGGCGTCGCGCACGCGCAGGAACCCGTGTGTGCGGCCTGCCTGGCGCTGGAGATCGCCCCCGGACAGGCTGGCGCGCTGCCCGCGCAGCTCGAGGGGCTGGACGTGCTGGTCCGCGTCGAGCCCGGGTCGGAGGGCGCGGCGCTCGAGACGCTCGCGGCGATTTCGGCCCGCGGGGGGCGCCCCGGCGTCGTCTTCCCAGGCCTGACCGGGACCGCATTGCCGCCCGAGCTCCTCACGCAGGCGCACCGAATCCTGATCGACCTCGGCGCGGCGCCGTCGGCTGAGGACCCGAAGCAGATTGCCTTTGCACTCAAGACGCAGAGCACCGCCGTCCGCGCGGGGGCGAAGAGCGCCGTGCTGTTCGGGATCACGGTCTCCGCGGCCGCCAGGTCGGTTCTGTTCGCGGAGGATCTCGCGCCGTACCTCGATTTCGTCGTCTGGTTGAGCGAGCCTCCGGCCGACGCGGGGGGGCCTGCCGTGTGGCGAACCCACCCCGTCCCTCCGGACACCCTCGGCGCCGCACTGATCCCGACGGGAACCGCGGCGGTCGAGCGATGGCTGTGGCGGATGCCGCCGGACGCCGAGGCTGCCGGCGTGCTGATCGCCGCCACCGCCCAGGCCGCACAGGCGCTGCCGGCAGGCCTAGTCGCCTCCGAGCGCGTCCAGGTCACCTGCGGCCCGAATCGAGCGGAGAGCTATCTGAATCCTGGCACCCTCGAGGTGGTCGCGTTCGCCCCCTCGTGTCCGCCGGAGGCAACGGTGAGCGTGACGCCGCCGTCCCCAGGCGTTCAGCACGTGCGGCTCGCCACCGGGGACCTGATCGTGAGGGTGCCGGCGCCGGAAGCCTCGGACCAGTACGCCGAAGGGGTGCAGGTCACCGGGACCCGTTCGCTGACCGTCGAGGAGATTGTCGCCAGGCACCAGGCCGCCGCCGCCCGGCAGGCCGCGGCGGTGCAAGCGCTCATCTCGCACGGAACCCTGACGCTGTCGTTCGAGGCGCCCGGCTTCCCGGCGCCCGTCGTGATCGGCTCCGAGACCGTTCTGTATTCGGGCGGCGGGATCACCGAGCTCGAGCAGCGCGCGATCCGGATCAACGGCATCGAGTTCAAGGGGAGTGGCGTCCCGAAGCTGCCGATCATCGAGCCGGAGCGTGTGGCCTCGCCGCCGCTCACGATCACGCTCACGGACGTCTACCGCTACCGGCTGGCCGGGCGGGAGACGATCGGGGCGACTCCCTGCTACGTCGTCGAATTCGATCCGACGGGCGAGGCCCCGCTCTTTCGCGGGCGCGCGTGGATCGCCATGGACAGCTTCGCGATCGTCCGGGTGGCGGCGGCGCAGACGCGGCTGCGCGGGCCGATCGTGGCGTCCGAGCAGGTGGACGAGTTCGAGCAGGTCCGGGACGGCATCTGGCTGCTGGCGCGATCGGATGTCCGCCAGACGTACGAAGGCGCCTCCTATCGGACACCCATCCACCGCGTGCTCGCGATGACGTCGCACGACATCAATCCGGCCGATTTCGCCGCTCGCCGGCAGGCGGCCCTCAGCTCCGACGCGGTCATGCTGCGCGATACGGATGAGGGGTACCGATACCTCAAACGCACGCGCCCTGGCCCGGGGGAGACCGTCCAGGCCGAACCGGAAGTCGCCGGCCGGGCGAGCCGGGTGCGCACCCTTGCGC
>JALZOC010000046.1 GCA_030857365.1 Acidobacteriota bacterium | reverse complement strand
CTCACCGGCACCTACGTCGTCGGCAGCGGCGACGATCGGGTATCGGACCCGACGAACCTCGATCGCGACAGGGGCCTCACGCCGTTCAACCAGACCCACACCTTGTCGGTCTCCGCTGTCGTGGCGCCCCAGGTCGGGGGCAGCGGGCTCGGCGCCCTGCTCCTCAACAACAACCAGCTCGGGATCATCCTGCAGGCGAACAGCGGGCTGCCCTTCAACATCCGAGCGAACGTCGACCTGAACAGGGACGGCGTCCTGAACGATCGTCCGATCGGCGTCGAGCGCAACGCAGGGCGTCTGGGTCGCGTGGCGAATCTCGATCTGCGATACTCGCGATTCGTTCCCGTCGGGGGAACCTGGCGCGGGGAGCTGTTCTTCGAAGCGAAGAACATCCTCAATGTGGAGAATGTCGCGGGTGTGAACCGCGTCGTCACGACCAGCGCACTGGGCGAGCCGGCCGCCGCGATACCGGCGCGATTCCCGGGGAACAGCGGCTACGACCAGCGCCAGATGCAGCTGGGGCTCAAGTTCTCTTTTTGAGCACCTCGGGTTCTGGATGTCTATGCGAGCCTCCCGCATTGCCGCAGCTGCCGCCCTCCTCCTGCTTCTGAACCATCTCCCGCTTCCGGCGCAGCTGCGCGTGCGGCCGGTCGGCGAGCTGCCGAACGACGCGACACTCCGCCTGGCGCTGCGGCAGCTGAAATCGACCGGCAGCTTCATGCAGACGACCGCGCATCCCGACGACGAGGACAATGCGCTGCTCGCGATGATGAGTCACGGCCGCGGAATGCGGACGACGCTCGTGAGCGCCACGCGAGGGGACGGCGGCCAGAACGAGATAGGGCCCGAAATTTTCCAGGCGCTGGGTGTGCTGCGCACCGAGGAACTGCAGGCCGTGCACCGGTTCGACGGCGCGGAGCAGTACTTCACGCGCGCGATTGATTTCGGCTTCTCGTACAGCATCGAAGAGAGCCTCGAGAAGTGGGGGCACCAGGAAATCCTCGGCGACTTCGTCCGCCACATCCGGGCCATCCGCCCGGACGTGATCGCGGGGTTCCTCTGCGGCGGGACGGGCGGTGGGCAACACCACCAGGCGTCCGCGCGCCTGACGCTCGAAGCGTTCCGCGCGGCGGCGGACCCCGCGCGGTTCCCGGAACAGGTGAGGGATGGGCTGCGTCCGTGGCAGGCGAAGCGGGTGTTCTGTACGGAGGGGTTCGTCGCGCCCGGGCAACCACCGGTCGCCCCCTCGCGCGATCTGCTGCGCGCGAACGGGTCCGAGTTCGACCCGGTTCTTGGACGCACGTATGACGAGCTGGGGCTCGAGGCCCGCAGCATGCACAAGTGCCAGGGCACATCGCAGCTGCTCCTGTTGCCCGGCGCGTCGTCGTTCTCCCGGATTTATCGACTCAAGGACACGGCGATAGGAGAGCAGGGGGTTGCTCCGAAGGACATCTTCGAGGGCATCGACACGTCGATCCTCGGTCTTACCCGCTTCGCCGGCGAGCAGATCCCGCCTGCACTGGCAACGTCGCTGCAGGCCGTCGCGGCGATCGTTCAGGCGGCCTCGCAGGCGCTGGACCAGAGAGGGTCCGAGGCCGCGGCGCCACCCTTGGCCGCGGGCCTTGCGGCCCTGCGCGAGCTTCGCTCGAGACTGGAGTCGATGGGCCTGTCGGATGCAGCGCGTTACGAAATCGACTTCCGGCTGGCTTTCAAGGAGCGGCAGTTCGAGGCCGCGCTCCTGCTGACGCACGGGATCCGCATCGAGGCCCTTGCCGACGACGGCGTGGTGGTGCCGGGACAGCCGCTGAAGGTGTCGGTGCTCGTCGGCAACAACGCCGCCGCCGTTGCGGTGAAGACTGTCCGGTTGGCCGGGCTCGATGGGGAGCCCCCGGCGTGTGCGGGCGCTGTCGAACGTGCCGGCGCCTTCACCTGCGTTGCGGAGCTGCGTGTCGCGGATGTGCCGGTCTCGACTCCGTACTGGACACCGAGAAAGGATGCCGCGCGCTACGATTTCGAGGCCGGCGTTTCCTTCGGCGTCCCGTTCAGGCCCAGCCCCTTCCGCGCGACGCTCGGGCTGACGATCGCGGGCGTGGACGTCGCGGTCGAGCGTTCCGTCGAGTACCGCTACAGCGACCTGTTCGCGGGAGAGAAGCGGATGGAGCTGCAGGTCGTGCCTGCCTTCGACGTCCGGGTGTCGCCCGACATCGCCATCGTTCCAACCGCCGCTCCTCTTCGCCGCCTCCGCCCCCAGGTGCTGACGCGTCCGGTGGTGCACACGCGAACCATCGAGGTCGCCATCGGCAACAACCAGAAAGGAGCCGTCTCCGCCGCGGTGGAACTGCGGCTGCCGGAGGGATGGCGCGCGGCGCCGGCGTCCGCCGCGGTGACGTTCGCGCGCGAGAACGAACAAGCGTCCGTGCGGTTCGACGTCACGCCGCCGGCCTCGGCGGCACCTGGCGAGTACGTCGTCGCTGCCGCTGTCACGACGAGTGGAGGCGCGTCGTCTTCCGCGGGGTACGAGGTCGTCGAGTACCCGCACATCCGGCGGCGCCATGTCGTGCAGCCGGCGCAGTCGAGGGTGAAGGTAATCGACGTCCGGGTCGCGCAGGGGCTGAGGGTCGGGTATGTGATGGGTGTGGGGGACGCGGTGCCGGCCGCCATGGAACAGCTCGGCGCGGACGTTCACCTCATCACCCCTGCGGAGCTCGCCTCGAGTGATCTGGACAGGTACCACGTTATCGTGACCGGCGTCCGTGCGTACGAGCGTCGCGCGGATCTGCGCGCGAACAACAGCCGGCTCCTCGACTACGTACACAACGGCGGGACGGTGATCGTTCAGTACAACAAGCAGGAGTTCAACGAGGCGCAATACGGGCCCTATCCGGCGAAGGTGGGGACGGACCGGGTGACCGACGAGAATGCGCCGGTCGAGGTGATGGTCCCGGCGCACCCGGTCTTCAACACGCCGAACAAGATCGGCCCCGCCGCCTGGACAGGCTGGGTGCAGGAGCGCGGCACGTACTTCCTGGGAGAGCGGGACGCGCAGTACGTCGACCTGCTGCGGTCGACGGATCCGTTCGCGAACAATCCCGGCGCGAAGTCCGGGGCGCTGGTGGAGGCGCGCTACGGCAAGGGCCGATGGATCTACGTCGGCCTGGGGCTCTGGCGCCAGCTGCCGGCTGGCACGGAGGGTGCCTACCAGCTGATGGCGAACCTGCTGAGCCTCAGGAAGAGGTAGCGACACCGATGCGGTTCGATGCGGAGTACGTGGCCTGCGTCCTCAACGACAACTTCGAGGACGCCGTGGCGCAGTTTCTCGCGCCCTTGATGCGCATCCACTATGCCCACCTGGTGATGCTCACGGAGCAGGGGATCGTGCCGGTGGCAGACGCCCGCGCGATACGGGACGCCCTCGACGGTATCTCCGGGAAGAGCCTCGAGAACGTCTGCTACGACGGCACCTGCGAGGACCTGTTCTTCTACGTCGAGCGCCTGGTCGTGCAGGCGTGCGGCGAGGAGGCAGCGGGCCGGCTCCACACCGCCCGCTCGCGCAACGACATCGACATGACGATGTACCGGATGCAGCAGCGCGAGATGATACTTGCGCTCCTGGACGGTTCGGCGCGTCTGAGAGGGGTCCTGCTCGATCTGGCCGGCGCGCACACGGAGACCGTCTTCGCGGCGCACACGCATACGCAGCCGGCGCAGCCCTCCACCATCGCGCACTATCTCCTCGCCGTCGTCGAGCAGCTGGAGCGCGATACCGTGCGCCTCCGGGCCGCATATGCGAGCACGAACAGGAATCCGCTGGGCGCCTGCGCCATCACGGGAACGGGATTTCCGATCGACCGCGGCCGGACGACCAAGCTCCTGGGATTCGATGCCGCGACAGGAAACACGTACGGCAGCATCGCGACCGTCGACTACCTGCTCGAGAGCGTGTCGGCCGCGGCGGTGCTGCTCGCGGGGCTCGGGCGGGTGCTGCAGGACCTGCTGCTGTGGTGCACGTCGGAGTTCGGATATCTGCGGTTGAGCGACGGGTTCGTGCAGGGCAGCAGCATCATGCCCCAGAAGCGCAACCCGGTGGCGCTCGAGCATGCCCGGGCCATTGCCAGCAAGGCGCTCGGCCAGTCACACGCCGTCGTGCTCGCCGTCCACAACACCCCCTTCGGCGATATCGTGGATACGGAGGACGATCTCCAGCCGCTCGTGGCGTCGATGTTCAGGGACGCGAACCGGGCCGTGCGGCTCGTCGCCGCGGCCCTGGCGAGCGCCGAGTTCGATCGAGCCCGGCTCGCGGGACGCGCGGAGGCAGGTTGGATCACCGCGACGGAGCTCGCCGACACGCTCGCACGCGACCACGCGGTCCCCTTCAAGACGAGTCACCGGGCGGCCGTCGCGTTCGTGGCGGAATGCGAGAAGCGGCCAGACGAGCCGCGCTCGTCGGTGCTGCGCGCGGTGTGTCTCGCGCTACTCGGGCGCCCCGTCGAGTACGACGAGCCCGCGCTCGCCCGGCTCCTGAGCCCGCGGCATTTCGTCGCTGTCCGGACGACGCCCGGGGGGCCTGCGCCCGCGGAGACCAGCCGCGCGATCTCCGCCTCGCGAGGATTGCTGACCTCCGACACCGCCTGGCAGGAGGACGCGCGGCTGAAGCTGTCGCGCGCCGACGAGCTGCTGCGAACGACAAGTGCGGACCTGTAGAACGTAGAACCCGACGTACACGCAGAAACAGACCTGAAACGTAGAACCAGACCTAAAACCGAAAACCCTGAAACCTAAAACCTGAAACCTGAAACCTCTGAAGAAATGTCATCCCCCTCCCAAGTCGACCTCCTGGTCTTCGGCCCCCATCCCGACGACCTCGAGATCGGCCTTGGCGGAACGATTGCGCTCCATGCGGCGCTCGGGTTCCGGGTGGGTCTCTGCGACCTCACGCGCGGCGAGCTGGGATCGAACGGCACTCCCGAAGAGCGGGAAGAGGAGGCGGAAGCCGCGCGTGCGGTGCTCGGCGCGACCTGGCGCCTCAATCTCCGGTGGCCCGACGGCGGCATCGATGGCCGCGAGAGCCAGATCCTCGACGTCGTTCGTCTCCTGCGCACGACGCGTCCGCGAACCCTGGCGCTGCCGTACTGGAACGATCGTCATCCCGATCACCGCGCCGCGAGCGATGTGCTGACCCGTGCCGCGTTCAAGGGGGGCCTTCGCCGCTTCGCCCCTGGCGAGGGGGAACCCTGCCGCCCCGACTGGCTGTGCTACTACTTCATCAACGATGCCGATCCACTGTCGTTCGCCGTGGACGTCTCGGCGCACTACGACATCAAGCGCCGGGCGCTCGCCTGCCACAGGTCGCAGTTCACGCTCTCAACGCCCGACAGCACCGTGACCCGTTTGACGACGCCGCAGTTTCAGCAGCTGATCGAGAGCCGGGATGCACACTGCGGGGCGCGGACGGGCGTCGCGTTTGCGGAGGGGGTCATCGTGCGGGATCCCGTGCTGCGACCTCACCTGTTCAGGGACTGGCGCGCAGCCTCCCGCGCGGGCGGACCTCCCGCGTGAACGTCGGGATCGTCTGCTACGCCTCGGTGGGTGGCAGCGGCATCGTCGCCACCGAGCTGGCCAAGTCGCTCGCCGCACGCGGCCACGATGTGCACGTGCTCAGTGCCGATACGCCGTTCCGGTTCGGCGCCTATCAGCCCGGGCTCACGTTCCACCGCGTCTCGACACCCGCCTATCCGCTCTTTCGCGAGCCGCAGTACGTGCTGGCGCTGGCGACGCGGGTCGTCCAGGTCTCGCGGGAGTTCAATCTCGACATCGTGCACGCGCATTACGCCGTGCCGCATGCCACGGCCGCCTACCTGGCAAAGCAGATCCTCCAGTCGGGGGCGGCCGCTCGCATTCCGCAGGTCATCACGACGCTGCACGGGACCGACATCACGCTCGTCGGGAGCGACAGGTCGTACGCGGAGACCGTGGCGTTTTCGATCGAGCAGTCCGACGGGGTCACGGCCGTATCCGAGAGCCTGAGGGCCGACACCTATCGGGCGCTGCCCGTGCGCAACGAGATCACCGTCATTCCGAACTTCCTGGACTGCACGACCTACCACCGAAGCGCGGATCCCGGTCTCCGTGCACGCTACTGCCCGGCGGGCTGCGAGAAGCTGGTGATTCACGTGTCGAACTTCCGGCCCGTCAAGCGAGTGCCCGCCGTCGTGGCCATCTTCGCGAGAATCGCGGCGCGCGTGCCGTCGCGGCTGCTCCTGGTCGGGGACGGCCCGGACCTCGCGGCGGCCCTCGACGCCGCACGGGCGCTCGGGCTCTCGAGACAGGTCGAGTCGCTCGGGGAGCAGGATCAGATCCTGCCGCTGCTTTCGATTTCGGATCTGTTCCTGCTGCCCTCGTCGCAGGAGAGCTTCGGTCTCGCGGCCCTGGAGGCGATGGCGTGTGAACTGCCGGTCGTGGCCTCGCGGGTGGGCGGCCTGCACGAGGTCATCGAGCACGGCGCGACAGGGTTCCTCCACCACCCCGACGATCTCCAGAGCATGGCGGACAGCGGCGTGGCGCTGCTGACCGACCCCGCGCTCCACGCACGCGTCGCCGCCGCGGGGCGACGGACCGTGCTACAACGCTACTGTCGTGACCAGGTGGTGCCGCAGTACGAGGCGTTTTATGAGCGGGTCATCGGGCAGCGGTAACCGACCCGTTCGGCGCAGGGCCGGACAACTCCCCGCTCGCTCCCGCTTCGCCTGCGTGGAAAAACGGCGCTGCGGCCTGATGATCTGCCACCGCGCAGCTCCGTGAGCTGCGCGCCGACCCGCCTGCGCGCCGTTTTACCGCTGTCGCGTATCACGCGGCTCAAGGTCGCTTCGCGGCGAGCTCTCCGGCCCTGCGCCGTCCCCCGACAGGAGCTGCGGCGTGAGGGTCCTCACGGCGTAGCGACACGAGAAGGAAGCTGTCCCTGTCCCGTCAGATAGTGACCACCCAGTGCCTCCCCATCTCCAGGGGAAGCTCCTCGAGCAGGCGGTCCACGAGCGCGGGACCATAGCGGTTCAGGAAGAACACCATGCCGAGCGTGCGCTCCTGCGGGTGGCCGGTCGGAAAAATCTGCGCCTGCGCGCGGGTGAACTGCCGGCGGAGTGTGTCGTCGCGGCGCTTGGCGGCCTGGATGACTTTCGACTGGAGCGAGCGCAGGTCGTGCTCCATCTTGCCCACGGTCGTGCGCGCCGCGCCGGCGAGGGTCGGGTCCAGCGCGGGCATCGCGTCGATGACGCGCTGAAGCGCGGCGCGAATGGCGTCCTCCGCGTCCTTCAATGACTGCTCGACCTCGGGCGGAAGTTGTGACTGCAGCAGCCGGTTCAGCGCGGATTCGTCCTGGGGGCGCAGGTCGGCCAGCCGGAAATCGTATTTGCTCAGGAACCGCGCGGCGGAGGAGTCAACCAGCGTCGCGCTGGCGCGCGGGAACATCAGCGGCATCGGGATGCCGAAATGCTCGTACACGCCCCCGAGCTGCCCGAGGTACGCGAGCTCGCTGGGACCGGCGACGTAACAGATCGTCGGAAACAGCGTGTCCTGGACGACCGGCCGGAGCAGGACGTTGGGGCTGAAGCGCGACGGATCCGTCTCCGCCTCGTGGACGAGTGCCTGTGCGCTGACGCTGGTGTCGCCGATGATGAAGCCGTCGCCCTGCCGGCGGATGGCACGGCGGACGCCGTTCAGGTGGAACAGCGCGAGGCTGTCGGGTTGCGGCACGACCTGCGGGTCGTGGCCGCGCGCGGCGAGCTGACTGCCCGCCGTGGCGGCGAGCGCCGACGTCCGTCCGGGTGCGCGCAGCTCGTGAAGGAAGACAGGGCCGGCCAGCTGCTTTGCCGCGGGGTCCGCGGACTCGAAGACGACCAGACCGTACGGCCCGAGCAAAGACTCGATCCACGTGGCGAACGCCCCCGCCATATTGGTGCCCGGCAGGTACGCCGAGCGCAGCGACCCGGTGATCGCCTCGGTGAAATCGGTGCTCGGAAGCGCGGCAGTCAGCGCGGCGAGGCTCTCGCCGATGCGTTCGTCCAGCATCAGCGCCGCTATTGGCAGTTCCCCGGCCCCCTCGGGATTTGCCAGCGTGATGGTGGCGGGCTGGAACTCCGAGTCGAGCACCGTACAGGAGCGCACTTCCTCCCAGTCGTGATCCTCGGCGTCCACCCAGAAGACCGGTACCACCGCTGCGCCCTGCTCGGTCGAGACCTTGCGCGCAAGCTGGATGGCGGTCACCGCCTTCAGCAGCGTGAACAGCGGGCCGCCGAACGCGCCCGCCTGCTGCCCCGTCACCACCGCGACGGTCGTCGAGTCGCCCAGCCTGGCTGCCGCCTCACGCGCCGCCCGAGGCGCGCCCCGCCGCTCCTGCTGCGCGGCGAGCACCTGCGCGATGCGCACCGTGTTGCCGGGATGGCCGTGCCGCCGATCGATCGCGTCCCGCCAGGCCTGGGGGGACGACGGGTCCCCCGCGTAAAGGGGCGCGATTCGACCGAAGTCGAAGGCATAATCGCCAACCAGCGGCCGGATCCACCCGAGCTGCCGGACGTCGATCCCGACGGGGGATGCGGACGCTGGAGCGCCGGTGGACGGAGACGCTTCGGAAGCTTCGGAGGCGGCTGGCTCGGCTGACACCGCTCGTACTGTCTCAGAGCCTTCGGAACCCTGTCAAGGAAGACCGCCTTCAGGACGCCCGCGCCTCCGATGGCGCAAGGAAAATCGCCCGGAATGTGTTACATTTTTTTGTCCCCTCCGGAATGGCCATAGACGACCCCGTAGCATTCGCTCCCCCCCCTGCGTTCGGCCCGTTCCGGGTCCTGCATCAGATCGGCATTGGCGCGCTCGGGCCGGTGTTCCGCACCTACGAGCCGACGCGGGATCGCCTCGTCGCCGTCAAGGTGTTCAGGCTCGACATCACGCCAGAGCAGGCGCAGGTGCTCGCAGACGAGCTGGCGCGCGCGTCCGACGCGGGCCTGTTCCATCCCTCCATCGTAGAACCGATCGCCTCGGGTGTGGAGGGAACAGTCGCATACCGGGCGGAGGAGTACGTCGCCGCCGAGTCGCTCGACGCTGCCATCCGGCATTACGCACCCGCGTCGCTGGACAAGGCGCTGCCGCTCGTGACGCAGCTGGCCGGCGCCGTGGACTTCGCGCGCACCGCCGGCGTCGGACACGGGGCGCTCCACCTGCGCGACGTCTTCGTCACCCCCGACGAAGCGCGCGCCAGCGGCTTCGGGGTGGTCGAGGCGCTCGAGCGCGTGGGGCTTCGCGCGCCGGTCCGGCGTCCGTACAGCGCACCGGAAAGGATTGCCGGGGAGGCGTGGAGTACGCCGGCGGACGTGTTCTCGCTCGCGGCGATCACGTACGAGCTGCTGACCGGCCGACGCCCTGCCGGCACGGGCGAGCAGCTGGGCCCTCTCACGGGAGATCACCTGCAGGAGTTCGGGGCGGGCATGCGCGTGGTCCTGGCGCGCGCGATGGACGAGGCCCCCTCGCGCCGGTATCCCAGGGCCCTCGCCTTCGCATCCGCGCTCGAAGCCGCGGCGCGCGGCGGGAATGCCGCGACCGCTTCCGCGGCACCCTCGACTCTCGGGGTGGCCGGTGCAGCCGCACCAGCATCAGCATCAGGGCCGCGGGACTGGACGCCCGGGCCGTCGGCCGGCACGTTCGACGACGAGGACCTCCCGTTGAGCGGCGTCGACCGGCACGCCACGGACGGCCTCGACGGTCGCCCCGGGGACGAAGCCGCGCTCCGGCGCGACGAGACCGCCTACGCAGACATCGACGACGAGCGGGACGACGATGCGGCGCACTACGAGCTCGCGCGTGCGCACGAGAGTGAGCCCGAGCGCACCCTCTTCGATGACGAAGCCGCGCGGACGCCGAACATCGCCGTGGCGCCGGCACCGTCCCGTTTGTGGGCAGACGAAGCGGAGCGTCCGACTGACGCCCCTTCGTCAAGACCGCGGCAGTCCGCCGAACCTCGCCGCGCGGAGTCGGAAGGCGGAAGCGACGTTTCCCTGATTGACGACGGAAGTCTGGGAGTCGTGATCGCGCCGGCGGCCCGTACTCCTGCCAGGCACGACACCGGCCGGTATGGCCACATCCCGCCTGGCGGCGACAACGACCCGGCCGGCGCGGCGGACGTTGCCAGCGATCCCGAGCGGCCCCGGCCTGCCGTGCTGCCCATCGCCGTCACGCTCATCCTCGGGCTGCTGATCGGGTTCGCCGCCGGTTACTGGGCGGGCGGGCGCACGCCCGAGGGTCCCTCCCAGGCTGCCGGCGGAGCCGCGGATCCTTCGACAGCATCGCAGGAGTCGACGCCGGCTCCGTCGGCGAACGACCCTGGCGCGGCCCCGGCCCAGCCCTACAGCGAGCAGGCTGTTGCGCAGCCGCCCGCCACACCGCCGGCGATTCCGGACGACGGCCCGCCGCCGGCTGAGGCGCAGTCGACGCGCGCCGGCGCCGGCGATGCCGCGAGGGCAACGTCGGGACGCATCCTGGTGTCG
>JALZOC010000432.1 GCA_030857365.1 Acidobacteriota bacterium | reverse complement strand
CACCTGACGCCGGGACGCTACGCTGATCCGGCGTCACCGCATAGGAGCACGATTCAGCCTGGGTGACGGTGAAGGCATGGCCCGCGATCGTCAGCGTTCCCGATCGCCGCGCGCCGGTGTGAGCCGCCACGGAGAACGAAACAGTTCCGCTGCCCGTTCCGGAGGACCCGCCCGTCAGCGTGATCCAGCCCGCGTTGCTCGCCGCCGTCCATGCGCAGCCTGCCGCCGACGTGACGCCCACCGACGCCGCGCCGCCTCCACCCGGAACGTTGGTACTGCTCGATGAGAGCGTGTACGAGCAGCCGGCCGCCTGGCTGACGGTGAAGGTCCGCCCCGCGGCCGTGATCGTGGCCGTGCGCGCGGGACCTGTGTTCGCGCTTGCGGCGAACCGCACGGTCCCGTTGCCGGCACCGGTGGCGCCCGACGCTATCGAGAGCCAGTCGGCATTCTCGCTCGCCGCCCAGGCGCAGCCGCTCCCTGCCTGCACCTCGAACGATCCCTGCCCGCCGGCCGGATCAACGGATCCACTCGCCGGACTGATCGTGAACGTGCAGCCCTGCCCCTGGTTGACGGTGAAGGTCCGCCCCGCGATGACGGCGGTGCCGGAGCGGTTGGGACCGCTCGTCGCGTCCACGTTCAACTGAACCGTGCCGTTGCCGCTGCCCTGTGCGCCGGAGGTGATGGTGATCCAGGAGGTCTGACTCGCCGCGGTCCATGCGCAGCCCGTGCCCGCCGCGACGGTAATCGGCACGCCTCCGCCAGCCGCGGGTACCGAGGCGCTGTCGGGGGACACGGTGTAGGAGCAACCCTGCGCCTGCGTGACGGTGAACGGGTGGCCCGCGATCGTCAGCGTGGCCGATCGCGTCGGCCCTGACGCCGCCGAGACGGTGAACGTCGCCGTGCCCGGTCCGCTCGTGCTCGTGCCGCCCGCAGTGAGGGTAATCCAGTCGACGTTGCTCACGGCAGACCACGTGCAGCCGGCGGTCGTCGTCACCCCGACGTTCCCCGTCCCGCCTTCGGCGCCGGTCTGATATGCCGTCGAGCTGAGGCTATAGGCGCATCCCTGCGACTGCGTGACGCTGAATCGTCGTCCCGCAACGTTGATGGCCCCGGCGCGGGGTGGACCGGAGGTGGCGGCAACGTCGAAGGCGACAGCCGCGCTGCCGGTGCCACTCGCACCGGATCGGATGGTGATCCAGTCGACGTCGCTCGCCGCCGTCCACGTGCAGAGGGCGCTCGAGGGACGCACATCCACGCGGCCCGACCCGCCCGCCGGATCGAAGCTCGCCGCATCCTGCTCCAGCGCGAACGTACATTCGCCGGCGGCCTGCATGATCTCGGCGCGCTGATTGTTCAGCACGATCGCCCCCCGGCGGACGGCGGGGTCGGGGTTGGAGCCCGCCTCGAACTGGACCGCGCCGTCACCCTGGCCGCTCGCGCCGGCTTTGATGGTCAGCCAGCCGCTCTCCGACGTCGCCGACCACGCGCACTCGCGCGCCGTCGTCACCGCAACTTCGCCGCTGCCGCCGCGCGCCGGAAGGGGTGTCCCGGGCGAGGCCACCGCCACCCCACATTTCGAGACGCTGCCCGGCGCCGTGACGCTGGTCGTCGCGGACGAGCCGCAGCCGGCCGCGGTGAGCGCTGCGCAAGCGGCCAGCAATACCGTTCGCAGGGGGGCGTTCGTGGCGGCAAGCGGAGCCATAAGCCGGATGGGGTATCTTCAAGACCCCGGCCAAACGTTTCCGACTGGCGCGGCGCCTGACAATCAGGTGAAATTTCGAGAGGTTCCGCGCGGCAGTGACTCCCGGACGGGAGGCGGGTAAGCGATGCCGGCAGGGAGACCGTATCGGACTGGGTATCGGTCGGCCCGCCTGACGGCTGCTGATGAGCAATAGTGGGTGGCTGATGAGGCAATGTGTGTTGATCCGAACCCTCCGAACGCGCCGCTTCCGGCTCCCGCTTCTGGTATCGCTGCTGCTTTGCGCGGCGCTCGTGTCCGGGCCGGTTGATGCCGACGAGCCACCGTCCATTTCCACCGCAGACATGCAGCGGTGGCTCGGATACATCGCTTCGGATGAGCTGCAGGGGCGCGAGGTCTTTACTGAAGGGCTCGGACTGGCGGCTGCCTACATCGCCGATCATCTGGCCCGCTGGAACGTCACGCCTGGCGGGGACGACGGCACGTACTTCCAGACGGTGAAGATCCTGGGCGTGCGCTCGACGAGCAAGGCCTCGGTGCTCGTCGAGGTGAACGGGACGAAGCGGATCTTTCGGGACGGCGAGGGGATCGCGTTCCCGAAGAAAATGGGTGGGAAGCAGACGATCCAGAGCGACAGGATTCAGTTCGTCGGGTACGGACTCCAGGTTCCATCGGCCGATCTGGACGACTACTCCGATGCCGACCCGCGCGGCAAGGTCGTCGTGTTTCTCGGACAGGGGCCGGCGACCCTGCCCGCCGGTTCATCCCGCCTCGTCACTGCTCGATCGCGGAACGCGATCTCGAAGGGTGCGATCGCGACAATCGGGCCTTCGTCAACCCAGACCAGCAGCTCACGACCGGCGCGAGACGTCACCGCGGGCGCCGACGCTTCTCAGCGCGAAGGCGACGCGTCCGCCCGCCGCACGAGCGCGCCGACCCCGGACAACGGCGATTTCACGACCGCGGAGCGCTACGACCGCCCGGTGCCTGCCGCTCTGACCGCGACGGACGAGTTCTTCGAGTTCCTGTTCAGTGGCTCGGACGTGAAGTACGCCGAGCTGAAAGAGAAGGTCGCACGGCGCGAACCGTTGCCGCGGCTGGCCCTCAAAGGCGTGAGCATCACGGTGAATGTCGATGCCGATTACGCCGTGGTTCGCACTCGACTCACGCGCAACGTCGTCGGCACTGTCCGGGGCCGCGATGCGGCGCTAGGCGACACGTACGTTGCCTTCGGCGCTCATTACGACCATATCGGGTATGTCGAACGTGGAGGCGGCGCCGCGGCCAGCGCCGGGGCATTCGCCGGCAGCTGCCCGGGCCAGACGCGCGAGACGCCGCGAGCGGGCGACATCATCAACAACGGCGCGGACGACGACGGGTCCGGGACCGTCGCGCTGATGGCGCTCGCCCGTGCCTATGCCGAGGGGCCCAGGCCAAAGCGCTCGCTGCTGTTCGTGTGGCACTCCGGCGAGGAGGCCGGCCTGCACGGCTCGCGCTACTATGCGGACTTCCCGATCGTGCCGCTCGAACGGATATCGGCGCAGCTCAATATCGACATGATCGGACGCAACCGCTGCGACGATCCGGTGCAGGGGGACACGGTGTACCTCGTGGGCTCTGATCGGATCAGCACCGAGCTGCACAACCTGAGCGAAGATGCCAACGGCGCGCTTGCCCGGCCGCTGACGCTGGACTATGCGCTCAACGACCCCGCCGATCCCGAGTCGATCTACACACGCAGCGATCACTACAGCTACGCGTCCAAGGGTGTGCCGATCATCTTCTACACGACGGGACTGCACCGCGATTACCACTACGTGACGGACGAAGTGTCGAAGATCGATTTCGCGAAGCTGGCCCGCATCACGCAGCTGATTTACGCGACCGGCACCCGGCTCGCCAACCTGGATCACGCACCAGTTCGTGACAACAAAGGGCCGCGAAGGGGCAGGGGGGCGGGGGGGCGGATCGAGCGATGAGTAGTTGGTTCCGGGTTCGGGGTTCCGGGTTCGGGTTCCGGGTTCCGGGTTCGGGGTT
>JALZOC010000045.1 GCA_030857365.1 Acidobacteriota bacterium | reverse complement strand
GTGTCAACTTTTGCACAAGGCATGCCCGCGCGACCCGGACGAATCTCTCGCTTTCATCTGGAATCCGCGGTGAAGTCTCCTGCCGGTGGCCACTGGCCCGGCACGCCTTGTCCGGATTCAGGACGCCTGCGTCAGCCGGCCGTGTCGAAGAGAGGTGACGGGCCGTACTGCGCAAGATATCGCTTCATCTTGAGCTTTCGCCGGGCGCTGTCGGAGGTCATACAGCGGACGGTGCCGTAAACCGGGCGTTCCGGCCAGGGCCTGTCGTACCGGCCCAGGACCCACCCGAAGCTGGCATATGAAACCGGGTCCCGTCCGTCGAGCGAGTACCGGTTCATGAGGTGCTCCATGCGGCTCAGCGCGTCTGCCGGATGGCTGGCCCATTCGAGGATCTTCTTCCCCCAGAGCATCCGCATGTAGCCATGGAACCAGCCTTCTGTTTTCAACTCGCGCTGTGCCGCGTTCCAGACCTCGTCGTGCGTGTCGGCCGCATCGAGGGTTACGAGACTGTACCTGTGCGGTCGAGGGTCCTTCTGGTGCGCCTCCAGCGTCGCGCGCGCCCACGCGGGCAGGGTGTCGTACGTGGCAAACCCTTCCGTCCATGCACAGCCGTTGAACGCCACTTCACGCCACACCGTCAGCTGGTCCAGGAACGTCTCGGCCGATGGAGACACGCCCCACCAGCCTTCCCGGGCGCCTGACGCGCCCGCGGCGAGCCGCCGGGTCGTCCATCGCTCGCGGGTCATGACCGCGCCGAAAATCTCGTGCGCCGAGAGATGCCCGAAATGCAGATAGGGGGACAGGTGGCTGGTCCCCTCCAGATCGGGATGATTGTGGTCTTCGCCGTACCGCTCCAGGCGCCGCTCTACGAACTCACGAAGCGCGAGTCGCGCTGCCGAAGTGCCCCCGCGAATGGCCGTCGGCGGTACGGTGTGGTCGATGGGCAGGGCTGCGAGCGCTGCGGCGTCGCCACGGAGCAGCGAGGCGGATGCGGACGGCCAGCGCCGGGCGACATCCTCCGGTAGCGTGCACATCTGTGGAGTGGACGCGAGCGCCTCCAGCGGATCGGCGTCCGGAACCTCCCGCACGTGGTCGTTGAGCACCCGCTGCATGAACGCGCGGTACCCTCGCGCGGTCGGAAACGCGCGGCCGTGTTCGGCGACCGGTATGAGGCCGTTCGAGTCCACCGCCTCCATGCGCACCGCTACCTGACTGGCCGCCGCCGCGGTCATCCTCGGAATGAAGAAGGCGGGGTACCAGTCCGTGACGATGGCGCAGGCCTGCGCGCCGAGAGCGGCGATGAGCCCGCGTCCGGCGCCGCGGGCCTGTTCGACGTATGGGTAATAGAGGACGGGCCGATCGGAGAACGCCGCCGCGTTGTCGGCCATTCCGTCGAGCACGAAGCGGTGCAGCCGGTCGCTCGCCCACCGGTAATCGCAGCGGAGTGCCTCCAGGACGAGCAGCGGCCGATAGAGCTCCGCGGCGATCTCCGCCGCGCGCTGCAGTGCGAAGTTGGATGCCGCGCGCCGCGACGCGATCATCCAGTACAGGACGAAGTCGCCCGACGGCCGGACTGGCGAACTGTTGAGCTGGCGAATGCGGGCGGCCGGCGTCACGCCGCGCGAGGCCGGGGCGGTGCGGCGAATCTGTCAGGCATCCGATAGCGGAGTCACGAGGTGGGGCCTCACGCCGTCCCGGGCCCGTGCGGCACGGGCGACCGCCAGGCCGGCGGCCGTCCATAGGTCAGGGGCGTGCGAACCTGTGCGGCTCATCGCGCCGGCCGATAAGACCTCGGCGACCGACGCGGGTGGGGGATCAGAAAACCCGATACCCGCGTGCAGCCCCGCGGCGGGCTCCGCAACCACCCCTGGCATGAGCGCGGGTTCCACGCGCGTGAGCACACCGGAAGCCGCAGGAAAGATCCGCGTGTCGTTCTTCAGGGCGCCGGGAGAGGCGCTGAGGAAGCTCGCCGGCGACGGCGACAGGATGATCTGGTCAATCGACAGTCCGTCCTCACGCGTCTGGATCCGCAGCGTCTGCGGGCCGGTCGTGGCAAAATAAATCCTCGGCCCGTCGACGTTGAAACCCCATCCATTGTCCTGCCAGCCCCAGCCAGACAGGCCGCACCCGCTGCAATTCTCGAGGTTGTATTCGGCGGCTGAGGTGGAGTTGATTCTGTACGTCGCCGTGCCTGCCGACGTGACCGAACCAGAGAACTGCACGAACGCGGAGTCGTTCGCAGCGAGGTTGCCTTCCGCGCGTCCCCGAATCCAGAGATGGTAGGGCTGACCGGCGACGGCGTTAAAGGTGAACTCCACATAGCTGGCAGGGCTGCTCGACGCGGTTGTCAGCTTGGCAGCGCCTGCATTCATATTCCAGAGCCGTCTTCCGCCGGCGGCCGTCGAGTCCGAGACGAGCGACCACTGCGAACCGGTGATGCGCCCGTTGAGACCGTGAAGCACGACGTCGCCGGTCGCCGTCGTCCCGCTGGGCGGCGGCGGAATGGCTTGGCCGGTTGTCGTGAAGGACCAAACGTCCCCCGTCCTGGTAAGGTTCGCCATCGTTCGCGACACCACGCGCCAGTAGTATGTCGTTCCAGGCAGCAGGTTTGCGACGGCGAAGCTCTTATACTGCGTTGTCGTAAGACTGGGTCCGAGCTCCGTGTCGACAAGGACGGGCTGAAGGTTCAGCGGGTCCGTACCCAGAAGAACATCGTATTTGTGCGCCCAGAGACCGGCATGCCACTTCAGCGTCACGCTGGTCGTGGAAAGCCCTGTTGCGGCATTGACCGGCGCATTGTTGACGGGCTTCCCGGGCGCCAGCGGCACGAAGGCCGAGTTTTCGAGGACACCAGTGGTGTTATTCCACTTCCGGTCGAACTGACTCTGGAACCAATCGAACATCGTGGTGTCCGTGCAGAAGCAGTTGTGCTCTTCCTGCGACGCGTCGGACGGACCCGTCCAGTTCGAAGAGCCGAAGACGGACATGCGCTGGCTGTAGAGCAGGACGAGCTTCTGATGGTTCAGCCCGGCGTGCGCCCGCACTTTGATCGGGATGCCGGCCATGTACATGCGGTCGACGTTCCAGGAATGCCAGAGACGCTTTTCGTCGCGATACTGAGCAGGTTCGGTGATCAAACGCACCGAGACCCCGCGCGTTCGGGCCGCAATCATTGCATCCGCATGCCGCCTGTCCGTGATCCGGTACATGATCACGTCGATCTGTTGGGTCTCTGCCTTGTAGCGGCTTACCGCGCGAGAGGCATATGAGTTGGCTGGCGGAAAATTGAGCTGAGGATCCTGGACCACGCCGACGCCGGTGCCGTAATGCCGCGCGAGCGGCGCGATTATGTTCGCGTAATTCGCGTAGCCGGTGGTGCTGGTCCAGAGGTCGTCGTACTTCTTCATGAAGCTCTGGACGAATGACGGATTGTCCGTGAAGTACGCCGACTCATCGATGTAGTTCACATACGGAGTCAACCCTTTGAACACCCACGCATCCGAACTGAAATTCGCGCCGCTGAACTGAACCACTCCCTGCCCGGCGAACAGCATCATTTTGTAGTGCATGATGCCGGAGGCGGTCCGCCGCCGCATCGGGATGCCAGCGGCTGCGAGTTCCGACAGCCGGGTCGCGTTCAAAGGAGTCGATTCGTTCGCGCGAAGGTCCATCAGTACCCGTACCTGAACACCGGCGTCCTTTCGGCTCTTGAGTGCGGCGGTGTATCGCGCGTCCTCCATGAACCAGAGGCCGACATCGATGCCCACCTTCTCGGCGTTGATATAGTTGAGCAGGATTCGACGGCAATCCTCGTTCGCCGGGTCGCACAGCCTGTCGAGTGCTGCCGCGCGGTCGGCCGATACGGCCGATAGCGCGACGACAAACCCGAGGACGCCACCCACGCGATTCTTGATCGTCATCATGTAAACCGCCACGAGACTCCAGACATGCCCACGTGTGTGCGAGTGCGATGCCAATAGCCGGGCGGCATTGATGAGGCAATATGCCTGCAAACAGCAGCCGGGCTGGGGCGGGGCTCAGCTGCCGGGCTGTCTGCTGTGGCGGGTATCAGGGAAAAGTGGAAATACATTTCCGTTATCCCGGGGCGGCCCCTTGACACGGCCTCATGGCGATGTAATGATAAATCCGGATTAACGGATGGACTTCCTTCGATGACCGCTGCGATCTTCGACGACCTTACAGCCCTGTCAGACTCCACACGCAGCCGCATGCTGCTGCTGCTGGATCGCCACGAGCTCACGGTCTCGGAACTGTGTGGGGTCCTGCAGCTGCCGCAGTCCACGGTGAGCCGGCACCTCAAAACCTTGAGCGATGCCAGCTGGGTGGTCTCCCGCCGTGAGGGCACCAGCCGGTACTACACGCTTTCGCTGGAAGGGCGAGGCGCGCCGACCCGCCGCCTCTGGTCGCTCCTGCGGGAGCAGGTCAGCGCGAGTCCTGGCGCGGATCAGGATGCGTTGCGATTGAATGGCGTCCTCGCCAGGCGTCGATCCAAATCGGAAGAATTCTTCGAGTCCGCCGGGGGGCAGTGGGACAAGCTTCGTGAAGACCTTTTCGGGTCGGCTTCCCACCTAACCGCAGTGCCCGCGCTTCTGGACGAGCGGTGGGTCGTCGGCGATCTAGGCTGTGGCACCGGGCACCTCGCGGCCGCCCTTGCGCCTTTCGTCGCGCGCGTCATTGCGGTCGACCGGTCGGGCGAAATGCTGCAGGCCGCCCGGCGCCGGCTTCGCGACCTCCCCCATGTGGAGGTGAAGCGGGGAGAGCTCGAATCCCTTCCAATTGCGGACCAGGAGCTGGACGCCGCGACGCTGCTGCTCGTGCTCCATCACGTCGCCGATCCGGCAGCAGCGCTCGCGGAAGCGGCGCGGGTGCTGAAGCCCGGCGGCCGCCTGGTCATCGCGGACATGCTGCCGCACGACCGCGAGGAGTACCGGCAGCAGATGGGCCATGTCTGGCTCGGCTTCGGCCGGGATCAACTCGGGAGCCTCCTCGCGGCCGCGGGGTTCGAGCGCATCCGGCTCGTGCCGCTCCCGCCGCATGCACTCGCGAAAGGGCCAACGCTGTTCGTGGCCACTTCAATTCGACGTTGAAATCCGGAAGTCACGACCATTCAAGTTCGCCACAACAAGAGAGGTAGTCAGATGAGTACTGCAGTTCAGGAAATCCATGCGTTCGATGCGGCAACCAGCGCGGGCCGCGAGCCGTTCAAGGTGAAGGACCTTTCGCTGGCCGAGTTCGGCCGGAAGGAGATGCGGCTCGCCGAGCAGGAGATGCCCGGCCTGATGACGCTCCGCGATCGGTACAAGGGGAAGAATCCACTGGCCGGCGCCCGCATCATGGGCAGCCTTCACATGACGATTCAGACGGCCGTCCTCATCGAGACGCTCGTGGACCTCGGCGCGGACGTCCGCTGGGTGTCGTGCAACATCTTCTCGACGCAGGATCACGCCGCCTCCGCCGTCGTCGTGGGACGTCCGGAGGCCGGTGGGACGCCGGAACATCCGCGGGGCACGCCGGTATTCGCCTGGAAGGGGGAAACTCTCGACGAGTACTGGTGGTGCACCAGCGAGGCCCTGATGTGGCCGGACGGAAAAGGCCCCACGCAGATCGTGGACGACGGGGGGGACGCGACACTGCTGCTGCACAAAGGTGTGGAGTTCGAGAGGGCGGGACAGGTGCCCGCGTTCAATGCTGACAAGGAACCAGAAGAGTGGGGCGTCATCCTCGAACTGCTCCGGAAGGAACTCGCGGAGAACCCGTCCCGCTGGACGAAGGTGGCCGCGGACATGCGCGGCGTGAGCGAGGAGACGACGACAGGCGTTCATCGTCTGTATCAGATGATGGAGAACGGCACGCTGCTGTTCCCGGCGATCAACGTGAACGATTCGGTGACCAAGAGCAAGTTCGACAACATCTACGGCTGCCGGCACTCGCTCGTCGACGGCCTCAACCGTGCCACCGATGTGATGCTCGGGGGCAAGGTTGCGGTGGTATTCGGCTTTGGCGAAGTCGGCAAGGGGTGCGCGCAGGCGCTGCGCGGGCAGGGCTGCCGGGTGATCGTGACGGAGATCGATCCCATCTGCGCCCTCCAGGCCGCGATGGAAGGCTACGAGGTCAAGACACTGGAGGACGTCGTGGCGACGGCCGACCTCTTCATCACCGCGACGGGCAACCTGAACATCATCACCGCGGAACATATGGCGAAGATGAAGGACAAGGCGATCGTCGGGAACATCGGCCATTTCGACAACGAGATCGACATGGCGGGGCTGAAGAAGGTCAGGGGGCTGGAGCGGATCAACATCAAGCCGCAATACGACGAGTACCGGTTTCCCGATGGCCACAGCGTCATGGTCCTGGCCGAGGGGCGCCTTCTCAACCTCGGGTGCGCCACCGGGCATCCAAGCTTCGTGATGTCGGCGTCGTTCACCAATCAGGTGATTGCGCAGCTCGAACTGCACGAGCACAACGACAAGTACGAGAAGAAGGTCTACATCCTCCCGAAGCACCTGGACGAGGAGGTCGCGCGGCTGCACCTCGGGCACCTCGGGGTCAAGCTGACGAAGCTGTCCAAGGACCAGGCGGAGTACCTCGGCGTTCCGGTCGGTGGACCCTATAAACCGGAACACTATCGGTACTGAGCGTCGCGCGGGCGTGAAACGACGGGGGTGAGCAGACCCCCGTCTGCTCGCGTCCGTTTTTTTCAGGCTGAGCTTGAAAGCTTCCGGTCCCCGAGCGATGATCGGGGCGCTTCGGGGTGGGCTTGTCCAGGTTTTGAATATCTCCCTTGCGCGCTTCCTCATTACGGCTGCCGTCATCGCGCTGGCCGTGCTGTCGCCTGCACCGAGCGCCGTGCGATGGTCGTTCTGGGCCGGTCACGCTCAGGCGACCCCGACGATCGTGCGCGAACCGTACCTGCAGCAGGTCACCGCGATTGGGGCGATCATCGTATGGGCGACGCGCGAGGGGGGGACCGCGGAGGTTCGCTTCTCGAGTGACGGCGCAGCGTCGATCGGCACAGGCGCCGAGAGCTCGCTCTTCAGCGCGACGACGACGGGGATGGGTGCTGATTACTATCAGCACGTCGCGAGACTCAGCGGCCTGGTACCAGGAACCGTTTATCGCTATGACATTCTTGTTGGCGGCATCGACCTGAACTCGGTGGCGGATACATTCCGAACTGCGCCTGCAACCGGTACCGGGGCCGTGACATTCATTGCGTTTGGCGACAGCGGGACGGGTTCGACCGCGCAGCGGCAACTCGGGTCGCTGATGGAACGGGACAGCTTCGATTTTTCGCTCCATTCAGGGGACCTGGCCTACGGCTTCGCAGGGGGAACCGGGACCGCAACGTTCCAGACGACCCATGACTGGTTCTTCGCGATTTACAGCAACTGGCTGCGCGCGCGGCCGATGTTTCCAACCAACGGGAATCACGACAGCCGTGCTGACAACAATCAGGGCCTCCCGTACCGCAGCCTCTTCGTCCTGCCGACCAACGGGGCGAGTGCCGCCTATCCAGACCACGCCGAGCGGTACTACAGCTTCGATTATGGGCCGCTGCACGTTGTCGCCCTTGATACCGAGTTCGCTTTTCTCGACCCGCTGAGGCGATCGGCGCAGCTCGCGTGGCTCGAGGAGGATCTCGCCGCCACGACGCAGCCGTGGAAGGTTGCCGTCTACCATCGGTCGCCCTACAGCGCCGGAGGGGAGCACGGCTCCGAGGCGGCCGTCCGGGAGGCTTTTGCCCCCATCTTCGAACGTCACGGTGTCCAGCTGGCAATCGGCGGCCACGAGCACGACTACGAGCGAACCTGGCCGCTGCGCGCCGATACGCGGCAGGCGGGAGGGGTCACCTACGTGGTGACCGGCGGCGGGGGCGGGCCGCTTTACCGCGCGGGGACAGCCGCATGGACCGCCTTCTCCGCCTCGAGGTACCACTACGTACGCACCTCAGCTACCGACTGTACGCTGCGGCTCGAGGCTGTCGGGATCGACGGCTCGATCTTCGACACGTTCTCCACGTCGCGGTGTACGCCGCCCCCCGATACGACGCCTCCGGTCGTGTCGATTACGGGACCAGCCCCGGGCGCGTCCGTGCGGGGAGCCACGGCCGTCACCGTGACCGCGACGGACGACACCGGGGTCGGGGCGACAGAATTGCTCGTTGATGGCGGGTCGGTGGGCCAGGATTCGGCCTTTCCGTTCGGCTTCACGTGGGACTCGGCCACCGTACCCAACGGCTCTTATCGCTTGCAGGTGACGGCGCGCGATTTCGCCGGCAATACGGCGATCTCCGCACCGGTGGCTGTGACGGTTGCGAACTCCACGGCCGGTCCAGGCGACATCGTCCTGTATGCGGGGGACCAGGCGACCCGCGTCGTGGGCACTCAGTGGGTTCGGGAGGCGGACCTCTCCGCGGCGGGAGGAGTCCGGCTGCGGGACAAGGATGCGGGGGCCCCGAAGCGGACGGCGGCCCTGGCCCAGCCCGCGGACTATTTCGAGATCGACTTCACGGCGCCGGCCGGCGCGTATCACCTCTGGGTGCGGGGCAAGGCGGATGGAAATGCCTGGCAGAACGATTCCGTGTTCGTCCAGTTCTCGGATATAACGGGGGCCCTGATTGGCTCCACAGGCGCGGCAGTGGTGAACCTCGAGGAGTGTGGAGGATGCTCCGTCGCGGGGTGGGGCTGGCAGGATAACGGGTACGGCCTCAACGCGTTCGGTCCGCACCTGAGCTTCACGAGGTCCGGGGAGCACACGCTGAGAGTCCAGACGCGCGAAGACGGGCTGTCGATCGACCAATTGATCCTGTCACCGCAGGCGTTTCGCTCGGTGCGGCCGGGGTCCGCGAAGAACGACTCGAACATCTATCGCCGCACGGCGGGCACCGCCCCCTCGGCGGACACGGTTGCTCCCGTGGTGACGATCGCATCACCCGCGTCCGGGGCGACAGTGAAGGGAACGTCCAGCGTGACCGTAAACGCGACGGACGCGGTGGGCGTCGTTCGCGTCGAGCTCTTCGTGGACGACGCGCTCGCCGGCACAGCGTCGGCGGGCCCGTATACGTTCAGCTGGAACACGACGGTCCTGGACGACGGTGCACACGCGCTGCAGGCGCGGGCATTCGATGCCGCCAACAACATGGGTCGGTCCCCAGTCGGGACCGTGACGGTCGCGAACACCGTCGCGGCGGGGCCGCGGATGATCGTGCTTCATACGGCTGATGCGCCGCTGACCCGTGTGGTCGGAAACTGGCGGAGAGAGCTCGATGCGTCGGCTGCGAGCGGGGCATTGCTGCATAATCCCAACGCCGGCGTCACGAAGCTCGCCGCTGCGCTCGCCGCCCCGCGAGACTACTTCGAAATGAGCTTCACGGCAGAAGCGAACGTCCCGTATCACCTCTGGATCCGGTCGCGCGCGGCCGGAAATCACTGGGGGAACGATTCGGTGTTCGTCCAGTTTTCGAACGTCGCGGGGGCACTGATCGGTACTACCAAGGCCGCCAGCGTGAACCTCGAGGACTGCTCCGGCTGTGGAATCGCCGGGTGGGGCTGGCAGGACAATGGCTATGCCACAGTGGGACCTGACCTCGTCTTCAGCGAAGGCGGGACACAGACCGTCCGGATCCAGCCGCGGGAGGATGGACTCTCGATCGATCAAATCGTGTTGTCCCCTGTGGAGAGTGGCGAGGCTCCACGGGCGCCCGGCTCTTTGAAGAACGACAACACGCGCCTCGAGAAGTGAAGGCGTCCGCGCACCGGACACGTCGGGCCCGGCTTCTCGAGTCCCGATGAGGTGGGCCGCGTGATAGGCCACGCAGGCACGCTCGCGAGTGTCCGCCCGTGCGCTATGGCTCGCGCCATTTACGCCATTTTTCGGAGGGTCCCATGCACGCGACCGTATGCCGGTACATCTGCGCCCGCTTGTCTCGACGACCATGGCGGTCGCGTTTCTGGGATATCCGCACCTTGCCGGGGCGGCCGACCAGCTCTGCGATACGTCCTTCCAGGATTGCCGCGCACCGCTGCTGACGCTCATCGCGAATGAGCAGCTCCGAATCGATGTCGCCTTCATCTTGATGGAGGACGACACGATCGCCGACGCGCTGATCAGCCGTTTCAAAGCTCGCGTGCCGGTTCGTGTGCTCATGGATCCTCGTCGCAATTCGGTCTCGCCCAGGAATGCGACGATCCTCCAGAAACTCGCAGCGGCAGGGATCCCCATGCGGGGCAAGACGTCGGGTGGGAACATGCACTGGAAGTTCATGCTTTTCCAGGGGCAGCAGAAGCTCGAGATGGGTGCTGCGAACTTCAGCGACTACTATCTGATTCCCGTGACTCCGTACGTGAATTACACCGACGAAGCCGTCTTCATCACGGATGATGCAGCCCTGGTGAATTCGTTCAAGACGCGCATGGACGATGCGTGGCTGGACACGACGCAGACGGTGAATTACGCCAACATCCCGGGATCCCTGGCCCGCGCATACGACACGTTCCCCATCGATCCCACTCTCCTGTTC
>JALZOC010000431.1 GCA_030857365.1 Acidobacteriota bacterium | reverse complement strand
GCCGGCGGCCGGCGCCCGGGGCGCCGCGCCGGGAACCCAGGGGGCCCCGGCCATCGCGGCGATGCCGGATCTCACCGCGGTTGCCGAACGCGCCGTCGCGAGCGTGACGAACATCTCCTCCACGCAGGTCGTCCGCACTCCGAACTCCCCTTTTGCGAACGATCCGTTCTTCCGCTTCTTCTTCGACGATCGCAACGACGCGTTCGGGTACCGCGAACGCCGCGCGCAGAGTCTGGGGTCCGGCGTGGTCGTCTCGGCAGACGGCTATGTCCTCACCAATAACCACGTGGTCGCGCAGGGCGTCGAGGTGTCGGTGACGATGCCCGACAAGCGCGAGCTGCGCGCCGAGGTCGTCGGCGTGGACGAAGCCACCGACATCGCGGTGCTGAAGGTGAAGGCGGAGCGCCTGCCGGTCATCCCCTGGGGAGACTCGTCAAAGCTCAGGGTCGCCGAATGGGTCCTCGCGATCGGCAATCCATTCCAGTTGAACCAGACCGTCACGCTCGGGATCGTCAGCGCCACGGGGCGGCGGCTCGACGGGCGGCTGGCCAGCTACGAGGACTTCATCCAGACCGACGCGGCGATCAACCCCGGCAACTCGGGCGGGGCGCTCATCAACGCCCGCGGCGAACTGGTCGGCATCAACACGGCCATCTTCAGCGAAACCGGCGGCTACCAGGGCATCGGCTTCGCCGTCCCGAGCAACCTGGCCCGCCACGTCATGGACGACCTCATCGAGCACGGCATGGTGCTGCGTGGCACCATGCCCGGCATCACCGTCCAGTCGCTGACGACGATGATCGCCGAACAGCTTGGCGCGCCCGACACGCGCGGCGCGCTGGTCGTGGGCATGCAGCAGCGCTCGGACGCCTACGCCGCCGGCATCCGCCCGGGAGACATCATCGTGAGCTTCAACGGATCGGCGGTCGACGACGCGTCGCACTTCGAGCGGCAGCTGTCGGACGCGAAAATCGGGTCCACCGTCACACTGACCCTGCGGCGCGAGCGCAAGCAGCTGACCGCAAAGGTGCCGATCGCGAAGGCGAATATCCAGCGCCGGCGCGGCTGACCTCTTTCAGCGGCGTGCCCGCCCGGGCCGCGGCCCCGAGACGGCCTCGCTCTCCGGATCGATGCACCGCCACGGCGCCTCCATCCCGACCCTGATCCCGATGCGCCGCGTCCATGCCACCGTCCGGCGCGGCACTCCCCGGTCCTCCACTCGCAACGGTCCGGTCGTCAGGTCGGAGAGGTTCTGCCCGAGCGAGATGCCGAGCGCACGGGTCAGGTTGCCCGGACCGCGGCACAATTCCGCCGAGGCGAAGGCGCGCGCCGGACGACCCGTGCCTCGTGCCCGGCGGCGGCGCATGAGCGGCTCCCCCTCGAGCGGCTCCAGCGCGCGAATCAGCACGGCGGCCGGCCAGCCTTCCGCTTCCGTGACCGCGTTGACCAGGGAATGAATCCCGTAATTGAAGTACACGTACGCCAGCCCTGGCGGGCCGTAGAGCGGCGCATTGCGCGGCGTCCGCCCGGGCGCGGCGTGGCAGGCGGGGTCGGACTCCCCGATGTACGCCTCCGTCTCGACGATGACGCCGGAGGCGAGGCCGGCGGGCGAATGATGGACGAAGACTGTGCCAATCAGGTCGCGGGCCACCTCGAGGGTCGGTCGCGCGTAGAAGGCGCGCGGCAGAACAGGCATCCGGGGAGCCGCTAGGGCCGGGGCGTGTTCAGGCGTTCAATCGCGCGAGTGGCGGCCTGCGACACGACGCGGTCACGATCGTCGGCCAGCGAGTGCAGCGCGGCCGTCGCGGCGGGACCGCCGAGGACGCCCAGCACCTGCGCGACGTTGGCGCGGATCGCAGTATTCGAGTCCTGCAGGTGCGGCAGGAGCTCCGGCACGACCTGCGGTCCGAGCTCGATGAGGTACTCCGCAATCTGCGGCGCCAGTCGCGCGGAGGTCATGAACTCGACGAGCCGCGGAACGTAGTGGTGTCCGATCTTCTGCAGCGCAAACGCCATGGCGGCCCGAACCATTTCGGACGGATCGTTCCCCGCCCGTTCCTGCAGCGTGGAGAGTTCGGTTCTGTCCCCCGTCCGGCCGAGCCCGTCAGCCGCGGCGCGACTGAGGAATGGATCCTTGCTGGACAGCTGCGACTTGAAAAGCGGCACGCTTGAAGGATCGGCGATTCTCGCCAGCGCATCGAGCGCGGAGGCCGCCCCCTCTCCCTTGCTGTAGAAATTGAACTGCTCGGTCAGGGCCTGCACCGCCCGGTCTTCCCCGATCGCGCCAAGCGCGCGCATGGCCGCGAACCGCACGTCGCTCTTCGAGTCGTTCATCGCGTTGATCAGCGCATCGGCCGACGCCTTCACATCGAGCCGCCCGGCGACGCGGGCCGCTGCCGCGCGGATCGCGGGGTCGTAGTGATCGAGCGCCTTGATCAGCTGCGGGACGGCGTCGGCGGCGAGCGGCGGCCGTACGATCGTCCCGAGCGTGTAAATCGCTTCCGTCCGAACCCTCTTGTCCTCGTCGTCCACCGCCTCGAGCAGCCCGCGTACGAGCTCCGGCGGGACGGGGTGGGGCCACACCGCGAGTGGACCCAGCTCGAAGGCCGTGGCTGCCGGCCCTGGATTCCGCACCTCGACGAGGAACGCCACCTTCTTCTTCGCCGGAATGTCCTCGACCAGGAAGAACGACAGTTCCGCCGCGATGGCTTCGAGTTGCACCTGGTTGATCGGATCGGTGACGAGCGGCGCGATCGGCCCCGCCGCCTGCGGATACCGCGATTCGCGAAGCAGCCTGATGGCGCTGACCCGGACCTTCGGATCGGGGTTCCGCAGGTTGCGGACGACGTCCTGGTAGGAGGCGGGCTGCGCGGCAGCCGACCCGCAGAGCACGAGAAAAGCCCAGAGCCACACGCTGAAATTTCGGGTCATGGAAAATCCGGGGGGAGTCCGACCATTGTAGGCCACCTGCCGCCACAGTCAAGCTGGAAGGTGGAAGGAGCTGGGCGCTCGGCGCTGGAAGCGGTCCTAGGTCCGTCCGACGCTGTAGGCGTTCGACCGGCCGACGGCGAGCACGTCCCGAAGGTAGCGCCCCGTGTGGGAGTGCTCGATTTTGACGATCTGCTCGGGGGTGCCGGCGGCGATCAGCTGGCCGCCCTCCTCGCCCCCTTCGGGGCCGAGGTCGATGATCCAGTCCGCCGTCTTGATCACGTCCAGATTGTGTTCGATGACCAGCAGGCTGTGCCCCGCCTGCAGGAGCTTCCGGAAGGCGCCGAGCAGCTTGGCGATGTCGTCGAAATGGAGCCCCGTGGTCGGCTCGTCGAGGATGTAGAGGATGCGGTCCCCTGTGTGCGACGACAGGTGCGCCGCGATCTTGATCCGCTGGGCTTCGCCGCCCGACAGCGTGGTGGCAGGCTGGCCGAGGCGCAGGTAGCCGAGCCCGATCTCGTCGAGCACCTGGAGCCGGCGCAGCACCTTGGGCGAGCTGCTGAAGAACGTGAGCGCCTCGCGCACGGTCATGTCGAGCACCTGATCGATGTCGCGTCCCCGGTACTTGACCTCGAGCACCTGCGGCTTGAACCGCTTGCCCTCGCAGTGCTCGCACGGCACGAACACGTCGGCGAGGAACTGCATCTCGACCTTGACCTCCCCCTCCCCTTCGCACGCCTCGCACCGGCCGCCCGGCACGTTGAAGGAAAAGTGGCTCGCCGTCAGGCCGCGGCCGCGCGCATCCTTCGTCTGCGCGAACAG
>JALZOC010000430.1 GCA_030857365.1 Acidobacteriota bacterium | reverse complement strand
AGAGCAGCGCCAGCCCCACGCGGTCGCACGGCACCAGCCGGACGATGCGCTGCGCGAGCGCCTGGAAGGCGAGCGGAACATCGACCGAGCGTGCGACGACCTGCAGCACCGCGTTCGAGAGCTCCATCTGCCCGACCTCATCGAGCGTCGCTCCGTGTGCCCGCTCGGTTGCACGGACAGCCGATGCGAGCCGTTCGATGCGTCGCGTCGCGAAAAAGGCCAGGATCAGCATCACCGCCGAGGCCACGAGCGCCTGGACGACCACATTGGACGAGCGCGCGCCTCCGTCGGCGATTCCAAGCGCCTGCGTCACGGCAAATGCGCAGACGACGGCCCAGATGGCCCAGACCGCCGCGCGGGGCTGACGGAAACTCATGTCGGGACCACTTTATACTCCCCGGCCCGATTACGGTTCATCTTGCTCGAAGGCGGCGGCCGCCGCCTCACGCTCTTCGAGCGGGATCAACGGAAATGTGCCGAGCACATGGTGGAACTCTGTCCGGCTGAGTCCGTACAGCCGCGCGACGCGCGCCTGGAGGATGGCGGCAGCGCGGCCATCGGCGCGACCGCGGCCCAGCGATGCAGCCAGCGCGGCGATCTCGCGGAAGGCGCTGGCGTCGCACGCCACGACCGGCACGCGCAGGTGTTCGATGATCGACACGGTGACGTGCATGCCGACGCGCAGGCGGACGAGGTAGTTCGCAACAAAGCTGTTGAACACCGCGCACAGGAACTGCTGCAGCGCCGGTTCGACGTTCCCCTTGAGGCAGAACAGCGTGTGGGTCGTGATCGCGCGCGCGGGAATGATCGCGGCAATCAGCGTAAGGCGGTTGGTCGAGGAGGCGACGTCACGGTACGCGAGGCGGGGATGCGCGAAAGTTCGACGCGGGTCGAGCAGCGTTGCCGCAACACGTGCCGGCACACTGAAGCGCGAGGCCGCCACGTCCACCCTGAATGGCTGAATCTGTTTTCCCTCGATGATCGGATAGTGACCGGCGCGGGGGCCGAGCGCCGGCGCGTCCGGCCGGGGACGCTCCACGAAGTGCCTGCGATCGTCGGTCGCATTGAGCTCCCTGCCGAATGCGACGTTCCAGCCGGCCGGGTCGCTCAACGGCGGTAAGGCAAAGGCAATCTTTGCCGCGATCGCAACGTCGAGTGGGGTCCGCAGCTCGGGGACGGCACTCTGCTCGCCGGAGAGCTGCGTCATCAGGGATCGATGCACCGGTACGGCATGGCGGTCCTGGCCGGTGTCGGGAAGCTCTTCGAGCACCTCTGGCGATCGCACTCCGAACCGGCACGACAGCACCGGCGTGGACGCCCCGGGGGTCGCGGTAATCAGGAGAAACTTGAGCGCCCGGTGGATTGGGAACAGACCATCCCGGTTTTCGACCGACACGAACGTGTCCACCATGGTGCGGTCGAGAAGGTGCCGGCGCAGCGAGGCGCAGCCGTGGTCGGACGCGAATCCGGACGGCAGGAGCACGCCGATCCGTCCACCGCTGCGCACGAGCGTGAGCACCCGCTCGAGAAAGAGCTGGAAGAGATTCGCGTGCCCCTGCCCCTGGAGCACGTAGACGCCCGAGGCACGGGCAAACTCACTCAGGCCGGCTCCCTCTTCCGCGGCGCGCTCGCCGCGAAGCATCTCCCACGGCGGATTGCCGACGACGGCATCGAATCCGGGGGCGGCCAGCGCCGTGCCGTCCGCCTCATAAAACACCTCCGGGAATTCCAGTGTCCAGTGGAAGAACCGCTCGCGGCGAGCGGCCGTGCGCGCGCGTTCGAGCAGCCGCGAGGAGGTGCGCTCCGGAAGGACGGCGCCGCGCTCCAGCACGGTATCCAGCAGCGCCCCGAAGAGCGCGCCCTGCGCACGCCAGTTCGACGGACGCCGATCCTCGAACCAGCCCGCGCACCAGAGATCGGCGGCACGCTTCCATCGGCCGAGCGGCGCGGCATCACTGATGAGGGAGGCCATCAATCGTTCTTTCGCGCGGACCTGCTCCAGCGTGTCCCCCGGCCCCGTTGCGATTGAAAGCCTCGTCGAAATCGTCTCTCCGATCGCCTGGTCTGCGGCGTCTCCCTCGAACAGCGGCAGCCTGGCCGCACGCACGGCCGACCCCCGCGCTGAGGGAGGCTGCCGTGCGACATCGGCCAGCGATGCTCCCGACAGACTGTTTCCCGTGCGGAGATGATGGTCCAGAAACGTCAGCGGCCGGTCCGCGGACATCGTCGCCAGCCAGAGAGAGAGGCGTCCAAGCTGCACGGCCGTCGGGTTGATGTCGACGCCGAACAGGCAGCGCTCTGCCACCAGACGCCGGAACCCGGCGCGCTCCGGTTCGGACAGATCGCCGGGAACCGCCCGGCCTTCGCCGACCAGCGCGTCTTCGTATGCCCTGGCAAGGTAGCGGCACGCGGCTACCAGGAATGCGCCGCTGCCCATCGCCGGGTCGAGGACACGAAGCGACAGGATGCGATCGGCGGACGCCTCCCGCACCAGCGGGCCCAGCGTGCGGCGAACGAGGTACTCCGTGAGCGACCGGGGCGTATAGAACGCGCCGGCCGCCTTCCGCCGGCCCGCAGGGGCGAGGGTCAGCGCCGCACGCTGCCGATCCACCCAGACCGGCTGGAAATCGAGCAGGCGTTCGTACACGCCCCCGAGCTGCTCCACCCCGAGGTCCGCATATGCGATACGCTGCCGTCCCGCCCGATCCGCACGCGTGGTGAGAGCCAGCAGCACCTCCCGCACCGCACCATCGTCCAGCCTCACCGAATCGGCGAGGGGCGCGTCCGCCGGCGAGAACAGCCGGCCGTTGAACGGGACGACCCGGAGGGACCCGGCGCGGCAGCCGCGGTGAGCCAGCCGCGAGATGGCCTGGAGCGTCTCCCAGACTCCGGGGGGCCTGGACTGCAGCTCAATCGTCAATCTGAGCGATTCAATCGTGTAGCTGCGCTGATACGTCGGGTGCCACTTCGGCACGAGCCCTCGCGCTTCGGCGAACAGCAGAAAAAGAATGCGGTATACGACGATGAGTGATTCGTCGAAGAACATGGATACGGGCAGGTCGCTCCGCCGGCCGCGGGCGCGGGCGAAGGCAGAGACGAGCCGCTCGAGGGCATCGTGCACTCCACGCTGCAGGCAGGAGCGAATCTCGCTCCTGTGCTCCTCCGTCATCCTGACGGCTTCGTCCAGCATGGGTCTGGGCAACCGCGACACGGCGGCTGCACTCAGAAGTCGCCAGAAGATCGCAAACCCGGTCGCGTCCTCGATCGTCGCCGCCATGTCGAACTCGAGGAAGCGGCGGGAGTACGTCCTCCGCGCATCCATGACGCGCACCACCCGGCCGTTGAGGCACAGGCACCAACGGACGCTGCTGCCAATACCGAGCCGAACGGCGTCACGCCACGCGCGCGCCGGCTCCACTCCCCAGGCCGTCACGAGAACAACAGCCGCCGGTCTGCCGCCGGCATGCAGCACGGCCCCCAGCATCTCGCCGGTGTCCCCTCCGATCAGCCGCATGCCGAATCCGAGCTCGCCCAGCAACGGAACCGCCACCCTGTCGTACAGCGCCCGCGCGTTGCAGGCCGGGCCGAGGTCCCGCAGCGCCGCTCTGTGCCAGGCCCGCAGCCGCCCGCGCACGGCGCCGGCTCGCGCATCCTCGATGGCTGGCGGGAGCCCTGACCCACCGGAGAGTGCGTCGTGCGAAAGCAGCGAGCCCGAGAGCCCCGGAATCATCGCGGGCCTCCGATTGCAATCAG
>JALZOC010000429.1 GCA_030857365.1 Acidobacteriota bacterium | reverse complement strand
CGATCTTTCTCATGATGCTCGCCAGCCCTGGCGCGCTCGGCGATCCCGCGACGCTGGTGGCGTGGGGCGCCAACTACGGGCCGCGGACGACCGGCGGCGAGCTGTGGCGCGTGTTCACCTCGACCTTCGTGCACCGGGGCGTCCTGCACCTGCTCGTGAACGTTGCCGCGCTCGTTCAGCTCGGTCTCCTCCTGGAGCGTGTGGTCGGCCCCTTCACCTTCGGGACGATCTTCTTCGCGGCAGGCGTGCTCGGCAGCATCATCATCGCCGCCGCGGCCCCGATGAGCGTCGTCAACGGGTCGGCTGCCGCGGTTTTCGGCCTCTATGGACTCCTGTGTGCGGCGGCGCTCCGCGGGGTCCTTCAGGACACGGCCGTCCGCATCCCGCTGGCGATGCTGAAGCGGCTGGCGCCGGTTGCCGCCCTGTTCGCCCTGTACTGCGTCGTCACCGGGGAGCCGTCCATCGCCGCGAAAGTCGGGCTCTCCACTGGCGTAGTCGGCGGGATCATGCTGACGCGCAGCGTCCCTGGCTACGGCGCCCGCCACCGCAGGTTCGCCGGGCTCGGCGCCGCCACGGCCGCCATCGTGCTCATGTCGGCGATGTCCCTCCGGGCCGTCACGAATGTCCGTCCGGAGATCGCGGTGGTCGTCGCGAATGAGGAGCGCACGGCGGCGGCGTACGACGCCGCGGTACTCCGGTTCCGGAAAGGCCTCATGACGACGCGGGAGCTCGCGCAGGTGATCGATCAGACGATCGTCCCCGATGTGCAGCGTGCGGCCCAGCGGGTGAGCGCGCTCGCGGACGTGCCGGCGGAGGATGCCACCCTCGTCGCCGATGCGCAGGAATATGTGCGGCTCCGCCAGGAGAGCTGGCGCGTCAGGGCGGAAGGGCTGCGGAAGGGCAACATGCCGATCCTCCGCGAGGCGGACAAGGCCGAACAGGCATCGCTGCAGGCCTTCGAGAGATTGAGGTCTGCAGTCTCGAGGTAACGCGACTCACCGCCGTGCGCGCCGCTTCACGAGCGGCTCTCAAAACCCCGCGCAGTCGATCACGAAGCGATACTTCACGTCCGCTTCGGCGGGGCGTCGCTGCTCACTCGTCAGTTCCCGCGCAGCCACGCCACCGCGTCGTCGTACTCCGTGAACGCCCGGAGCGGGATCTGTTCGTCGGTGGCAAGTGCGTGGGCGATCACCGCGGGGATGTCCATCCCGGGGCCGGTGACGATCGCGGCGCGGCGCGCGCCCAGCGTGCCCCAGAATTCGCGGACGACGGCGATGATCCCGATGACGGCGTCGGCGCTCACCGGGTGCGCGGAGTCGCGCAGGTCGCGGATGAAGTTGAACCCACGCCGGTACTCCGGGTCCCGCGCGACCGTACCGAGCAGCTCGCGCCACCCGCCTGCTTCCGTGTAGTCGCCGGTGATCGTGACGATTCCGTGCGCCGGATCGATGCGATACGTGAGCGGCATGACGATCCAACCCTCCCGACGCGTCGCCACCTCTCAAACGCGATCGGGGCCCTATCAATGAAAGCCGGATCGCGAGCTGCGCGCCCGATGTCTCGAGCGGAGAGCGACGGATCCGCGGTCTACCGGCGGCCGCCGAACATGGTCCTGGCCACGATGACGACGACCATCACGGCCATTATCAGCAGCACCATTCTCGTGATTGTCATCCCGGCACTATAGCGCGCGCGGCGAGGCTGCGCGAGCACCCGGCTCCTCCCGGGAGGTCCCTCGCTGGCGCGGACCGTCGCGGCGGCGTTAGAATCGCGCCATGTCCATTGATTTTCGTATCGTCCGCCTGGTGGCCATCCTGCTTGCGATCGCGCTCGGCGGCACGGCACTGCTCGCCCAGCTGCAATATCCCGCGACGCGGAAGGGCGATCATGTCGACACCTACCACGGCACGACGGTGCCGGACCCCTATCGCTGGCTCGAGGACGACACGTCCGGGGAGACGAAGGCCTGGGTGGAGGCACAAAACAAGGTCACGTTTCCGTACCTGGAAAAGATCCCGTTTCGTGCTCAGCTCCATGCGCGGGTGAAGGAGCTGAACAATTACGAGCGGTATACGGCGCCGTTTCAGAAGGGTCCGTACGTGTTCTTCCGCAAGAACGAGGGGTTGCAGAATCAGAGCGTGCTCTACATCCAGAAGGGCCTCACGGGGACGCCCGAGGTGCTGATCGATCCAAACCAATGGGGAGAGACGGTGGTGCTGACGGTGTTCGCGCCGTCGAAGGATGCGAAATATGCCGTCTACGGCGTATCCCAGAGCGGCTCGGACTGGCAGCAGTTCAGGGTAATGGAGCTCGCGACGAAGAAGACGCTGCCTGACACGATCGAATGGGTGAAGGTGTCGGGCGCCGCCTGGCACGGCGACGGGTTCTTCTACAGCCGGTATCCTTCCCCCGCCGAGGGCAAGGAGAAAGCGTCGATCAACGAAGGCCACCAGGTCTACTTCCACAGGCTTGGCACGCCCCAATCGCAGGACGTCCTCGTGTTCGAGGACCGGGAGAACCCCCAGCGGTTCCACACGGTCGGGACGACGGAAGACGAACGCTTCGCCGTGCTGACCGTCTCCGATCGGGGCAAGGGCAAGGACGGGAACGCGAGCTACGTCCGCGATCTGTCAAAACGCGAGACAACGTTCAAGCCGGTAATCGCGGAGATCGGCAATGACACGTTCTCGGTTCTCGACAGCGTCGGCGACGAGCTTCTCGTCCAGACCAACTACAACGCGCCAAACTGGCGGGTCATCCGGGTGCACCCGGACAGGCCCCAGGAGGCCAACTGGGCCGAGGTGCTGCCCGAAAAACCCGAACCGCTGCAGGACGCAGGCACGGCGGGCGGCAAGCTGTTCGCGACCTACCTCAAGGACGTGACGACGCGCGCGCACGTGTACGCGCTCGACGGCAGGCTCGAACGGGAGATTGCATTGCCGGGCCCGGGAGTGGCGGGGGGCTTCGAGGGGCCGAGGGACGCCACGTCGGTTTTCTACAGCTTCAATTCGCTGACGGTGCCGCCGACCATCTACCGATACGACATCGCCACGAGCGAAAGCCGGGCTTTCCGCGAGCCGAAGGTGCCCGCCTACGTTCCCGCGCAGTTCGAGACCAGGCAGGTGTTCTACCCCAGCAAGGACGGGACGAAGATTCCGATGTTCCTGGTCCACAAGAAGGGCTTGCGGCTGGACGGTACCAACCCGACGTTGCTCTATGCCTACGGCGGCTTCAACGTGGTCCAGTGGCCCAGCTTCAGCGCGGCCCGTCTCGCTCTTCTCGAGCAGGGGGTCGTCTACGCGTCCGCGAACATCCGCGGCGGGGGGGAGTACGGAGAGAAGTGGCACCAGGCCGGGATGAAGGAGAAGAAGCAAAACGTGTTCGACGACTTCATCGCAGGGGCGGAGTGGCTCATCGCGAACAAGTACACGTCGCCGCCGAAACTCGCGATCCAGGGCGGGTCCAATGGCGGGCTGCTCGTGGGCGCCGTGATCAATCAGCGGCCGGAGCTCTTCGGCGTCGCCATTCCGCAGGTCGGGGTGATGGACATGCTCCGGTTCCAGGAGTTCACGATCGGCTGGAACTGGGTGGCGGACTACGGATCCAGCAAGGATCCTGAACAGTTCAAGGCGCTGTATGCCTATTCGCCACTGCACAACATCAAGAAGGGGGGGAAGTATCCAGCAACGCTCATCACCACGGCGGACCACGACGACCGGGTCGTCCCCGCTCATTCGTTCAAGTACGCCGCGACGC
>JALZOC010000428.1 GCA_030857365.1 Acidobacteriota bacterium | reverse complement strand
ACCCAGAAGGGATCGAACCCGAGTGCCGGAAACTGGCTCGTGACGAGCACGAGGCGCGAAGGATCGAGGTACGGCAGCGGCTTGAGCAATACGCCGTTCACCACGCTGAAGATCGCGGTGTTCGCGCCGATGCCGAGCGCGAGCGTCAGCAGCGTCACCAGCGTGTAGCCGGGATGCTTCCGCAGGTGGCGGAGCGCGTGAAGGACGTCATGCTTCATCGTGATCTCTCCGCCTGACCCTTCAACCGCTTCAGCCACGAGCGAAGCACGGATCCGGCGGCGGCCCCCGCCACCGCCATGCTGACGTCCGTGCCCGATGGATTGCGCTCGGTGCTGAACAACTGCGTCGCCTCCGCCCCCGCCGAAAGAAGAGCCGCGGCAACCATCGCGCCGGCGAGCGCCCGCGGCATACGCCGCCCCCGTGCGAAGAGATACCCGAACGGGATGAACATTGCAATGTTCAGGAGCGTGTCGCGCGGCTTGTCCTCCGGATCGCTGAACGGCACCACATGGACGCGCGACCACTGCGGCTGGAACGTGAACCCGAAGATCGGGAGGCTGACGCCTACGACGACAGGGATCCACCAGACCCAGAGGGGCACGCGGCGGAGGATGGAGGCGCGCACGGTCAGCTGCGGGGGGGCGGAACGGGAGCAAAGCTCGATCGCAGGCCTGCCACATCCCAGCCGGCGAGCGCGCCTCCTGCCTGGTAGGCACTCTCGAGGAAGGCGAGTACCGTGGCCCGCGGCGACGCACTCGTGCGCACGTCGTCGTACATCAGCAAAGCGAGATGGCTGCCGTTTCGCGGCGCCCAGCTGGCGGCCGCGGGCTCGAGCGGAGCGAGCGCCAGTCCGGGAGGCTCGGGCGCCGTGTACGAGTAGAACGCCGGCGCGGGCACCGTCGCGTCTCCGGTCCAGAAGCCGAAGCTGATCACCTCGTGCGAGTAGGCCTCCCGCGTGACGCGATCAGCACCTGGCATCTCCGGGGCGCGCCGGCCCGAAAACCGGGTGAGCGCCAGATCGAAGCTGTGCCAGAACAGGTGGACGGGACTGCTCTTCCCGGCAAACCAGCCGCTGAACACCTTGAGCGTTTCGTCGGCGAAGAGCAGCACCTGGTGAAATCGGGCGACGTACTCGGGGTCGTAGCTCGCATGCGCGGTGTCGCTGGCGAACGGCTCCGTCATGGGAACGCCAAACGGCCGCGCGAGGATGCGGGGACGGATCCCGAGCGAGGCGAGCTCCTCGAGCACGGCGGCATAGAACGCCGCGACCGACAGCCCGGGGAGCGCGAGGGTACCCCGCCGGCCGTCGCTCGTGAGCATCACCACCTGGTGATCGATGAGGTCGAATTCGATCGAGAAGGTGAGCCGGCCCGCGGCCACCGGTCCGGTGCCGGCCCCCCTCGGCGTCGGATAGAGCGGCGCGTGCCACCAGTGATTGCGCGGAGGCTCCGAGACCAGCTTGATCTTCCCGACGATCTGAAAAAATAGATGCAGGGTGTCCTTGGTGGGCTGCCATTCGTCCAGCCGAAGCGGCGGCAGTGCGGTTGCGCTCATCGAGTCCTCTCTTGCATCCTAGTGTCGATCGGCGCGTGCGATACGGCCAAGCGGTCCCAGCGATTGCCGGCTCGACACACCCGCTCTACATTAGACTGCAATGACCGGATCCACGGACCGGTCTACCTATGTCTCTTCGAACCCGCCTCATTATCGCGTTTCTCCTGCTGTCGGTGGTTCCGCTGTCGGCGGTCACGTTCCTGTCGTATACATCTTCCGTGCGCGCGTTCGAGCAGGCGGCCCAGCGCGAGGCGACCCAGAGCGCCACGGACGTCAGCCATCGGATGGAGATGGTCACTGCCGACGTGGGGCGCCGCATGGATCGGCTGTTCGTGGCCGGATCAGGGTCGCCGGAACGGCCCTTCAATCCCGATCCCCAGACCGTGCGCGACAGTGTGGGGCCCCTGCTCGGGGATACCGCCGTCCTGGTGGATCGCGTCGAGTTCCACCCCTCCCCCACTGTGCAGCCGCCGGCGGCACCCGTCGATCCCAACAGCGTCGCGATCCCGATCCCGCCGCCCGTTGCGCGGGGGGCGGGGCCGGGCCGGGGCGGCGACTTTGCCGGGCGACCTCGCGGGGACAGACGGCGCGGGCCGCCCCCCGGCGCGGAGGTGATCGTCATGGACATCCCGCGAATCGTCGAAGAGGCGACACGCGCGGCCGCGGCCGCGGGCGTCAATGCGGCGGACCCGAAAATCGGCAAGCTGGTCGAGCAGCGGGTCGAGGAGCAGCTCACCGCCAACCAGGCGGCGCTGACGAAGATGGCGGAAGCCCTCACCCGCGAGGCGGCGGCCCGGCGCGAGCATAGCCGGACGCCGGTACACGTGCAGGGGCGCAATGTCGAAGTCGCCGTGCAGAAGGACGGCCGCGTCATCGGGCGGGCCAACGCCATGCTCAACATGGACCGGACGCTCCGGATGGTGCTGGGATTCGCGCGCCGCGACCAGGGGGAGATCTCTTTCGCCATCGACCGCACCGGGGTTCTCTATACGTCTGAAGCGGAGGACAAGGAGCGTCTCCGGCCGCTGGGCGTCGAGCGGACGGCGCTCGTGGCCGCCGAGGGCACGCCGCGCCGCACCGGCGACTGGATCATCGTCGCGCGGCGCGCGCCGGGCGGTATCATCTTCGGAATTGCCCGGCCCATCGGCGAATCGCTGCGGGACATCCGCCGCGCATCGGTTCGGAACCTCGGGTTCGGCATGCTCGTGATTGGCCTGGCCTTCATCGGAATCGTTCCGATCTCGCACCGGATGACGCAGCATCTCGCGGCGCTGACGACCGGCGTGCGCCAGCTCGCGGGAGGCGACTTCCGGACCCGCGTCCCCGTTCGATCGACGGATGAATTCGGCGCGCTCGCCAGTGCCTTCAACCAGATGGCGGAGGACCTGGAGCGGCACGAAGCGTCGGCTGTCGAGCAGGACAGGATGCGCCGGGAGCTCGAACTGTCGCGGCTGATCCAGACCGAGATGCTGCCGCAGGGTCCGCTGCGCGCCGGAACGGCGGAGATCGCCGGTGTGTCGATCCCGGCACGGCAGGTCGGAGGAGATTTCTTCAATTACTTCGTTCTCCCCGATGGCAGACTCGCGCTGCTCGTCGGGGACGTCTCGGGCAAGGGCGTGAGCGCGGCGCTGCTGATGGCCAATATCCAGGCGACGCTGCGGGCGCGGCTGCCGCACGAGACCGACCTCGCGGTCCTGGCGGATCGGCTGGATCGTGAGCTCGGACATGCACCGGGAGGCGTCTACCTGACGCTCTTTGTCGGGATCCTCGATACGGACGGACTGCTGCACTACGTGAACGCCGGGCACAACCCGCCGTTCGTGATTCGCCGCCGCGGCGGGATCGAGGCGCTCAGCTCCACGGGCATGCCGATCGCGATCTACGCGGGCCATGGCTACACCGAATCGGAGGTGGCGCTCGAACCCGGCGATCTTCTGTTCCTGTACACGGACGGCCTCGTCGAGGCCGAGAACAGCGCGGGCGAGATGCTCGACTCCGAGCGGCTCCGCGGGATGCTGGCGGCCGAGCAGCCTCACCAGATCGCCGACGTGTTGCGCTTCGTCGAAGAGCAGGTCTCCAGGTTCCGCGGTGCAGTCGAGCTCATGGACGACGCCACGATGATGGCCCTCCGAATCGCGAGGCCAGGCAGCGTGGCGGATCAGATCTGATTGGGAGGATTGATGGCAAGTTTTGGAGAGCGGATCGTCGGAGTGA